>DASRTX010000214.1:0-2000 GCA_035655715.1 Myxococcales bacterium
CGGCCCCGCTCAGATCGAGCACCGTCGACGGCTCGTTGAGCGTGACACCGCCGTCGAGGATGAGGTCGAGACCGTGGCCGAGGTGGTCGCGGATGTCCGCCGCGTCGATGAGGGGCTCTTCCCCGGGAAGACCGGCGCTCGTGGTGGCGAGCGGGCGGCCGAGGCTTTTCACCAGCGCGATCGCCACCGGCGCGTCCGGGACCCGGATCCCCACCGTCCGCTGCCTCGTGAGCGCGGTGCGCGGGACCACCCGGGTGGCGGGCAGCACCACCGTGTACGGACCCGGAAGGATCCGCCGCAGGAGCCGGAACTTCTCGTTGTCGACGATGGCGTACCGGGAGACGTCGCCCAGGTCGGCGCAGAGGAAGGCGAAAGGCTTGTGCGGATCCCGCCGTTTCAAGAGCGCGAGCCGCTCGATGGCCTTCTTCTGGAAGAGGTCGCAGCCGATTCCGTAATAGGTGTCGGTCGGGTAGCACACGAGACCGCCCTGCTCGAGGAGGGCGGTGGCGCGATGGACGTGGCGCGGCTGCGGATGCAGGGGGTCGATCGGCTGGATGTTCGCGCGCTCCGGCACGCGCGCATGCTGAGGGGCGCGAACGCCCCGCGCAAGAAAACGCGCGCCCGGGAAAGCGCGTGGCGGGTCCACCCAGGAGAGTGAACCCGCCACGATTGGCAGGAGACGAACTGCTCGCTGCTGCTATTCCTCGCCGCGTCCGGCGTTCATCCCGCTCGAGCCCGCCGGAGCGCGGTCCTCTTCCGAGGACTCGACGATCTCCGGAGCCCGCGCCTGGTTCGCCTTGCCGAGGCGCTTCCCCTGCTCGATCAATTCGCGGACCTTCTGTCCGCCCTTGTGACCGATCTGCGAGTAGAACTCGGGACCGCGGCTCGCGCGCACGCTCTCTCCGCCCTTCTTGCCGATCTTCTCGTAAAACTCGTGCCCACGCTCCGCTTTGACGGTCTCACCGCCCTTCTTGCCGATCTGCTCGTAGAAGGCGCGGCCGCGCTCCTGCGCGACCTTGACGCCTCCCTTGCGACCAGCCTCGGCTACCGTCATCCCGCCCTTCTTCTCGTCAGCCATCTCCTGCCTCCGGTGGTTGGAAGGAACCCCCCTCCCGTCCGCCGTCAGCCCCTTCGGTGTCGTACGTTCAGATGCGCTTCTTTCCCTGTTCGATCAGTTCGCGGACCTTCTGACCGCCCTTGCGGCCAATCTCCTCGTAGAAAGCGGGACCGTACTTATCGCGCACGGCCTCGCCGCCCTTGCGACCTCCCAGCTCTCCGCCTTTGCGCCCGATGGCCTGGTAGAATTCGACGCCCCGCTCGTCGCGGACGCGCTCGCCACCCTTGCGGCCTGCCTCGGAGACCGTCATTCCGCCCTTGCCGTTCACGCGGTTTGCCATGGGTCCTCGGGGCTACTCGGGCTGCGCCGGAGCCACTTCTCCTCCGACCGCGGGAACGCCTTCGTCTTCCATCTCCTCGTTGCGCGCAGCCAACGCCTCGCTGGCCGCCTTCTTGCCCTCTTCGATCAGCTGGCGGACCTTGTGCCCGCCCTTCTTGCCGATCTCTTCGTAGAAAGGAGTGCCGCGCTCGGCCTTCACGGCGTCGCCGCCCTTCTTGCCGATCTGCTCGTAGAAGCCGGCGCCCCGCTCCGCCTTCACGGTGTCGCCGCCCTTCTTGCCAATCTGCTCGTAGAAGCTGCGGCCGCGCTCCGCCTTCACCGTCTCCCCACCCTTGCGGCCGATCTCCTCGTAGAAAGAGTGCCCGTACTTGTCGCGGACGGTCTGGCCACCCTTGCGCCCGGCCTCGCTCACCGACATGGCACCCTTCTTCTTCACTTCCTCAGCCATTCCCCATCCCTCCCTCAACGCCCCCTGCAGGGGACACCTGTGAAAAGCTCACGGTCCCGCCTTCCTCACGTATTCCGCCGCCGCGCCGGCGTACGGTCTTCCATCTCGTGCTGCGACCTGCGGCGCCTGCCCGCAGCGGGCAAAGGACGCTCTTGG
>DASRTX010000215.1:0-12564 GCA_035655715.1 Myxococcales bacterium
ACCTTGTTCCTGCCGGAATCGGTGCCGCCCGAGAGGCGCGGTGTGGTCCGGCCGCACCTCTCGCGCTTGCGGCAGCTCACCCACGGGCTCGCCGAGCCGCGGCTGCGCTCGCTGGTGCTGGTCTATTTCCTCTTCATGCTCGGCTTCACCATGATGGAGGCGACGCTCACGCTCTTCATCGAGCAGCGCGTCGGGGCTGCCGACCACGCGCAACTGGTCCGCCGGGTCGGGTACCTCTTCGGCTTCATCGGCATCATCCAGGTCGGACTGCAGGGCGGGCTGGTGGGACGGCTCGCGCGAAGGTTCGGCGAGCGCGCCCTGCTGATCGCGGGTTGCGTGGCCACCGCCCTGGCGTTGGCGGCGCTGCCGCTGGCGGCGTCCTGGGGTGCGATCTATGGATGTTCGTTCGGCCTGGCCTGCGGGCACGGGCTGTCGCAGCCCTCGGTGGCCAGCCTCATCTCCCGCGCGGCCGCCGTGGACGCGCAGGGGGGCACTCTGGGGATCTCGCAGTCCGCGGCCAGCCTTGCCCGGGTCGTGGGGCCGCTGATGGGGGGCTGGCTCTTCCAGGAGATCGCGCCGGGATCGCCCTACCTGGTGGCGGCGGGCCTTGCGCTGGCGGCCGTGGTTCTGGCTAGGTTGAGGGTCTGAGGGCGCGAAAAAAAAATTTTTTTATTTTTTCGCGCCGGGAGCGGATGGGATGAGGGCAGCGGTCATCGGCGGCGGCAGCTGGGGCACGGCGCTTGCTTCGGTGCTCGGCCACAACGGACACGACGTCACCATCTGGTCGCACGACGCGGAGGTCGCGCGCACGCTCGCCGCGCAGCACGAGAACGTAAAGTATCTGCCGGGCTTCAGGCTTCCCGAGAGGGTCACGGGCACGCGCGACCTGACGCAGGCGCTGGCAGGGGCGGAGCTGGTGGTCGCCGTCAATCCCTCGCACGTGACGCGGGCGGTGATGCGCGAGGCGCTGCCTTCGCTGCCCAAGGCCACGCCCATCGTCTGCGCCAGCAAGGGCATCGAGAACGAGACGCTCTACACCATGAACGAGGTGCTCGAGGACGTGCTCCCCGCCGAGTTGCACCCCTACCTGGTCTGCCTCTCCGGGCCGTCCTTCGCGAAGGAAGTGATGCAGAAGATGCCCACCGCAGTGGTGGTGGCCTCGCCGTGGGAGAAGATGGCGCAGAGGGTCCAGCGCTGCTTCTCCAGCGACTACTTCCGCGTCTACACCAGCGTCGACGTCACGGGCGTCGAGCTGGGCGGGTCGCTCAAGAACGTCTGCGCCATCGCGGCGGGCATCTCCGACGGGATGGGCTTCGGCAGCAACACGCGCGCCGCCATCATGACGCGCGGGCTGGCCGAGTTGGTGCGGCTATCGATGAAGAAGGGCGCCAATCCGCTGACCTTGAGCGGCCTCGCCGGCATGGGCGATCTGGTGCTCACCTGCACCGGCGAGCTGTCGCGCAACCGCACGGTGGGGCTGGGCCTCGGCCGCGGGCAGAAGCTGGAAGAGGTGCTTGCCGGCATGAAGCAGGTCGCGGAGGGAGTGCGCACGGCGAAGAGCGTGCACGACCTCGCCCACAAGCTGGGCGTGGACATGCCCCTGCACGACGCCGTCTACCGCATCCTCTACGAAGGCCTGCCTTCCCAGGCCGCGCTGCAGTCGCTCACTTCGCGAGAGCTGAAATCGGAGTTTCAGCTCCATTGAGCCCGGCCTGCTCTTCCTTCTCCAGCTGGCCCAACAGATGTGAAGAGCCGGCGATGATGATGGGGCGGAACAGCAAGTTGAGCACCGGCGTGAACAGGAGCCCCGCGGTGCTGAGCGAGAAGCCCAGCGAGATGGCGCGGTTGTGCTCCATGGTGGCGATCTCGCCGCGCGAGTCGAGCGCCAGCTTGTCGCAGAGGCCCGCGAACCAGCGCACCGGCGCGCCGAGGAAGCGTGGCAACCTGGCGGCGCCCTGCCGCAACCAGCGCACGAACCAGGGCGCCTGCGCGTTGCGATCGCGCTGGATGGACTCCTTGAGCGACTCGCCGGGCAGGCGGACCTGCGAGTCGTCGAAGGCGTCGGCCACGACCCAGTGCAAGCTCCAGATGGCGAGCGCGGCACCGGAGAGGTAATCGCCGATGCCCGGCAGCGCCTTCGCCAGGGCGATCACCGGCGCGATGCCCACGGCCACGATCAGCGCCTGGCGGATCATGCGGCCGGCCAACATGCCCCAAGGCATCTCGCGCGGCCCGCAGGCGCCGAAGCCCAGCCGCCAGCGGATCATCGACGCGAGCCGGGCGTAGTGGTTGGCGAAGAAGAACGAAGGCAGGGGCGCCAGCGCCGCGAAGGCCTTGTAGAAGTGCTTGAACCAGTCCACCCACTGCCCGCCCCCCGCGCTGACGCTGGCGTAGATGGCGCACGCGGCGGCGAGCAGGGCGGCCGGATAGAGCGATTCCTTGAGCAGCTCGGGATCGGAGAGCAGCACCCGCACGCCGAGGATGGGCTGGGCAAACCCGTAGAGCGCCTGCTCCGTCTGCTCCGCCGGCGGCGGCTGCACCCCGCGCGCGTAACCCCGGACGCGGCCGACGGCCCATCGCACGAGGCCGCGCCGCGGTCGGGCCACGACCGGAAGCTCAGGAAAGGAGGGAAGCAGGCTCATGTCCATGCACCAAGTACGAAGGGGCCGAGCAGATATTACACGCCCCAAACCATTCAAATTTCACGGCAGACGACCCGGCGCAAGCTCTCCTGGTCGATGTTCCCGCCGGAGATGCAGATGCCCACCGACTTGCCCGCCAGCGTCTCGCGCAAGGCGACCAGGCCGGCGAGCCCCGCGGCGCCCGCTCCCTCGGCGAGGCTGTGGGTGGTGCGGAGCAGGAGGCGGACGGCATCCGCCAGCGAAGCCTCGCTCACCTTGACGAACCCGGTGAGACCATCCAGGAGCGGCTCGAAGGTGGCCTCGTAGGTGTTGCGGGTCGCGAGGCCGTCCGCGAAGGTGTGCGCGGTGGCGCCGTGCACCGGCTTTCCCGCGTGCCAGGAGTCGTGGATGGCCGAGGCCCGTTCGGCCTGCACGCCGTAGACCTGCATGCCCGGACGCATCGCCCGCGCCACCGTCAGCGCGCCCACCGCCTGCGAGCCGCCGCCCACCGCCAGCACCAGCGCATCCAGCGCCGGCTGCTGCTCGATCATCTCCAGCGTCATCGTGCCGGCGCCGGCGATGACGTGGCGGTTGTTGGTGGAGTGGACGAGGGTCATCCCCTTCTCGCGCGCCAGGTTGTCGGCCACCAGCGCGGCGGCGTCGTAGTCGTTGCCCTCCTCGATCAGGGAGACGCCGAAGCCGCGCATGGCCTCGTTCTTCTCCTGGTTGTTCTCGCGCGGCACGACGACGGTGACGGGCACTTGCAGGAGCTGCCCCGCCCAGGCCAGGCCCTGGCCGTGGTTTCCCCGCGACGCCGCCACCACGCCGCGGCGCTTCTCCTCGTCGGTCAGCGCGGTGAGGGCGGCGAGACAATTGCGGACCTTGAAGGCCTGGGTGGGCTGGTGGTTCTCGTGCTTGACGAAGACCTTGATGCCGCACCCCACCGCCTCGTCGAGCGGCGCATACCGACGCAGCGGCGTGACCGGGAGGCGCTCGCGGATCCGCTTTCTCGCCTGCAACACATCCGCAATCGTCACCGTCCACGTCACGCCGGTAATGTACTGCAAACGGAAACTACTCGCCCAGATAGGCTTTGCGGATTTCCGGCGAACGGAGCAGATCCTGCCCGGTGCCGGATTGGACCACGGAGCCCGTCTCCAGCACGTAGCCATGGTGGGCGATGCCCAGCGCGAGGTGGGCGTTCTGCTCGACCAGGAGAATGGTCACGCCCTGCCGGTTGATCTCCTGGATGATGGAGAAGATGGTCTCCACGATCTGCGGCGCGAGGCCAAGCGAGGGCTCGTCGAGCAGCAGCAGCCGCGGCCGCGCCATCAGTGCGCGGGCGATGGCCAGCATCTGCTGCTCGCCGCCCGAGAGCGTGCCGGCCATCTGCGTGGCGCGCTCCTTGAGGCGGGGAAAGAGCGTGAAGCCGCGCTCCGCGTCGCTGGCGATGCCGTCGGTGTCGCGGCGCAAGAAGGCGCCGAGCTTGAGGTTCTCGGTGACGGTGAGGTTGGGGAAGATGCCGCGGCCCTCCGGGGCGTGGCAGAGGCGCTGCGCCACCAACCGGTGCGGCTTCCAGCCGGCGATCTCGGTCCCGGCATAGCGGATGTTGCCGGTGCTCGGCTTGAGCATGCCGCTCACCGCGCGCAGGGTAGTCGTCTTGCCTGCGCCGTTGGCGCCGATCAGCGTGACGATCTCTCCCTCTCCGACGCGGAAGGAGACGCCGCGCAGCGCGTGGATGGCGCCGTAGTGCACGTCCACGTTCTCCAACTCCAGCAGCGCGACCGGCTTGTTGGCGATGTTGCTAATGGGGCCCTCCCGCCGCCGCGATCTGCGCCGCGTGCTCGCGGGCGTACTTCTCGCCCAGGTACGCCTCGATCACCCGCGGGTTGCTCTGGATCTCGCGCGGCAGGCCCTCGGCGATGGTGACGCCGTAGTCGAGCACCAGGATCCGCTCGGAGACGCCCATCACCAGCTTCATGTCGTGCTCGATGAGCACGATGGCTACCCCGAACCGGTCGCGGATGGAACGGATCAGCTCCATCAGCTCCACCTTCTCGCGCTGGTTGGTGCCGGCCGCCGGCTCGTCGAGGAGCAGGACCTGGGGCCCGGTGGCCAGCGCGCGGGCGATCTCCAACCGCCGCTGCTCGCCGTAGGGCAGGTTCTTGGCCAGCTCGTCGCGCCGCGCGGAAAGGCCCATCACCGAGAGCAGCTCCTCGGCGCGCTCGGCGATCCAGTTCTCCTCCTGCTCGGAGAGCTCGCCGTGCCGCACCGCCGCCGCCATCGACTCGCGGGTGAGGTGGTGGCAGGCGATGCGCACGTTGTCGAAGGCCGACAGCTCGCGGAAGAGGCGGATGTTCTGGAAGGTGCGGGCCACGCCCAGGTGCGCGATGGCGTGGGGCGAGAGGCCGCGCGTGTCGCGCCCCAGCACGACGATGGCGCCGTCCGAAGGCGGATAGACGCCGGTGAGCATGTTGAAGACGGTGGTCTTGCCCGCGCCGTTGGGACCGATCAGCGCCACCAGCTCGCGCGGCTTCACTTGCAGGCTGAACTCGCTGACGGCGGTGAGGCCGCCGAAGCGGATGGTGGCCTTGCGCACGTCGATGAGGAATTCGCTGGCCTCGCGCTGGCCGGGTGCGCGGGGCGGGCGCTTCTTCCTGAGGTAGTCCCACAGCTCGCGGGTGCCGAGCAGGCCGCGCGGCCGGACCAGCATCAAGAGGATGAGCGCGATGGAGTAGATGACCATCCTCAGATTTGCCACCGCGCGCAGGTATTCGGGCAGGATGGTGAGCACCGCCGCGGCGATGGTGGCGCCGGTGATGGAGCCCATGCCGCCCAGCACCACCATGGCCACCACCTCGAAGCTCCGCACGAAGGTGAAGCTCTGCGGCGCCAGGTTGCCCTCGAACGCGCCGGAGAGCGCGCCCGCCACGCCGGCGAAGAAGGCGCTGATCACGAAGGCCCGCACCTTGTAGCCGGTGGTGTCGATGCCCATCGCCTCGGCGGCCACCTCGTCCTCGCGGACGGAGAGGAAGGCGCGGCCGTGGGTGGAGTCGCGCAGGCGCTTGGCGACGAGGATGGTGACTACGGCCACCGTCCAGATCATCGCGAAGTCGGCGCGGTGGGGAATGGGCGAGAGGCCGATGGCGCCGCCGAAGAAGGGGGTGTTCTCGATGACGACGCGGATGATCTCGCCGAAGCCGAGCGTGACGATGGCCAGGTAGTCGCCGCGCAGGCGCAGCGAGGGCTTGCCGACGATCCATCCCATCACCGCCGCGGCGGTGGCGCCGGCCAGCACCGCCAGCGCGAAGAAGATCCGGTAGGGATCGTCCTGAGGTCCGCGCATCAGCATGGTGGCGCTGACGTAGCCGCCCACCGCCATGAAGCCTGCGTGGCCGATGGAGAACTGGCCGGTCAGCCCGTTCACCAGATTCAGCGACACCGCCAAAATGATCGCGATGCCGATGTGGTTGATGTTCTGGAAGGCGTACTCGAGCCCCAGGGCCGGGTTGTGCGCGACGTACTCCTCGATGAGCACCAGGAAGGGGATGGCGACGAAGAACGGAATCCAGCTCCGCGCCGCCCGACCGGTGCGCCGCAGCGCGCTCCCTCCGAAGAGCCCCGCCATCAGACCTTTTCCGCCGTGCCCTTGCCGAGAAGGCCGGACGGCTTCACCAGGAGGATGAGGATGAGGATGGAGAAGGCGATGGCGTCCTTCCAACTGGAGCTGACGTAGCTGCTGACCAGCTGTTCGGCGAGGCCGAGGATGAGGCCGCCCAGCATGGCGCCCTGCACGTTGCCGATGCCGCCCAGCACCGCCGCCACGAACGCCTTGAGGCCGGGCATCAGCCCCATCAGCGGCTCCACCTTGCGGAAGGCGCTGGCGTAGAGGATGCCGGCCACAGCCGCCAGGATCGACCCGAGCACGAAGGTGAAGCTGATCACCCGGTCGATGTTGACGCCCATCAGGGCCGCGACCGACGGGTTCCAGGACACCGCGCGCATGGCCGTGCCCATGCGGCTGTGGAAGATGATCCGCTGCAGCGTGACCATCAGCGCCACCGAGACGCCGATGCAGAGCACGTCCACGTAGCTGATGGCCACGCCGAGCAAGCGGAACTGATCGCTCGGGTCGATGGGCAGCGCTCCGAAGGCGCGCGGGTTGGGCCCGAAGACCACCTGTCCGCCGTACTCGAGCAGGAAGGAGAAGCCGATGGCGGTGATCAGTGAGTTGAGCTTGGGGGATGCGCGCAGCGGGCGGTAGCCGAACCGCTCGATGAAGAAGCCGGTGGCGGCGCAGGCCATGATGCTGACCAGCGTCACGCCCAGCGCTCCCAGCCAGCTGGGGTGGGCGGCCTCCTGCGTCCAGCGCGAGGAGGCGTACCAGCCGATCATCGAGCCGAGCATGAAGACGTCGCCGTGGGCGAAGTTGATCAGCTGCAGCACGCCGTAGACCATGGTGTAGCCGAGCGCGATCAAGGCGTAGATCGCGCCGAGCGACACTCCGTCGACGATGTGTTGGAAGAAGTCGGTCAACTAGCGCTTGGGGTGCTCGCCCGAGGGAACTCCCTGCGGCTGCCCGGTGACGGCGGCGGTCTGCGCCGGGCTCACCGAGCCGCCCACGGGCGGCGTCGTGGTCGGCGTGGGCATGCTGCCGGGGGCCGCGTTCGGCGCGGTGTTCCCCTCGGTCTTCTTGGGCTGCTGCGTGTCCGGGGTCGCCCGCGGCATCTCGGCGGGGTTGGTCTCGGCGAGGCCCTCGGGCTGGACGCGGCCGGAGAACTCGTACTTGCCGCCCTTGCCCACCTTCAACACCACCGCCGGCTTCACCGGGTTCCGCTTCTCGTCCATGGTGATGTCGCCGGTGACGCCCTTGTAGCCCTTGGTCTGGGCGAGCGCGTCGCGGATGGCCGGCCCCGACAGGTCGTTGGCGCGCTTCATCGCGTCGTAGAGCATGCCGGCGGCGTCATAGGCCTGCGCGGCCAGCGAGTCCGGCACCTGGCCGCCAAACTCCTTCTTGAACTTGCCGACGAACTCCTGGATGCGGGGGCTCGGGTCGTCCACCGAGTAGTGGTTGGAGAAGTAGCTGCCCTCGAGCGCGGCCCCGCCGATCTCGTACAGCTTCTCGCTGTCCCAGCCGTCGCCGCCCAGGAGGGGAATGGTGAGCCCCACTTCGCGGGCCTGCCGGGCGATCAGGCCCACGTCGGTGTAGTAGCCCGGAACGTAGAGCGCCTCGGGAGCGGTGGCCTTGATGTTGGTGAGCTGCGCCTTGAAGTCCACGTCGCCGGACGAGTAGCTCTCGTTGTCGACGATCTGGCCGCCCAGCTTGGCGAAGTTTTCGGAGAAGACCTTGGCCAGACCCACCGAATAGTCGTTGCGCACGTCGCGCAGCACGGCGGCCTTCTTGAGGTGCAGCGTGCCGGTGGCGAACTTCGCCATCACGTATCCCTGGAAGGGGTCGATGAAGCAGGCGCGGAAGATGTAGTCGCCCACCGCCGTGACCTTCTCGTTGGTGGAGGAGGGCGACACCATGGGCACCTTGGCCTGCTGGGCCTTGGGGGCCATGAAGAGCGACCGGGTGGAGGCCACCTCGCCGAGGAGCGCGGTGACGTGCTCGCTGGCGATGAGCCGGGTGGTGGCGGTGGCCGCCTCCTCGGGCTTGCCCTGATCGTCGAGCGCGATGACCTGGAGCTGGCGGCCCTTGATCCCTCCGGCGGTGTTCACTTCCTTGGTGGCGAGTTGGATGCCGCGATCGCTGGAAGTGCCGAAGGTGGCCTCGGTGCCGGTCATCGATCCTACCTCGCCGATGACGATGGGCCCGTTCGCGCCCGCCCCCGCAGCACCGCTGCCTTGCTCCTTCTTGCAGCCGAATGTGGCGGCAACTACGCACACGAGAAGTTTCGCGGAGATGCGGCGCATGGGCGGCTCCGTGCGAGGGGGAAAAGCGGCCCTGCTTAACATTGTGGATTCACGCGATCAACCTCCTTGCCGCCATGCGCCCCCCATCGTAGGCTCCGAGCGTGTCCGGTCCGCGCATCCTCGTCGTCGACGACAACCCGGAACTCCTCACGCTTTTGTCGTCCGCTTTCGAGGAAGCCGGCTACGACGTCCAGACGGCGGCCAGGGGGCGCACCGCCCTGGAAGCGGCGCGCAGGGATCGGCCGGACCTCGTGCTGGTGGACGTGCTGCTGCCCGATCTGATGGGCTTCGACGTGGCTGAAGGCCTGAAAAGACTGAAGATTCCGTTCATTTTCATGTCCGGCGTGCACAAGGGCGGAAAGATCTCCGCCAGCTCGGTTTCCAAGTACGGCGCCCTCGCCTACTTCGAGAAGCCCTTCGATCGGCGCGCGCTGCTGGAGGCGGTGCGGAAGGTCGCCCCCGTGGCGCCGTCCAGCTCGCCCGAGAAGCAGGCGTGGGACGTGGAGTCCGGTCCCCAGGTGGCCGAGGCGGCCGAGGCCATGCAGCTCACCGCCCGCATCGACCTCCAGTCCGGCTCGATGCAGGGAACCTCGCCCCTGCAGCTCAAACCGATGGACCGCGACCAGGCCCAGCGCCTGCGCGAGCTCAAGCCCACCACGCCGCCACCGGTGATGCAGCCCAAGGTGCGTTCCGCCAAGGTGACCACCGGGCCCATCCCGCCGGCCCCCACCAGCGACCCGCCGGCATTGCAGCCCCTCCCAGACAAGGAAGGCGTCCGGCGAGGCGATCTCCGGGACAATCTCCCTCAGCTCCTGGCGGCGTTCTACACCGCCAAGGAGACCGGCGAGCTGGGCCTGATGAAGGGGCAGGTGAAGAAGATCATCTACTTCGAGGGCGGCTTCCCGGTGTTCGCGCTCTCGAACCTGGTCGCCGACCGCCTGGGGCAGTTCCTGGTGCGCGCCGGCAAGATCGACGAGGGCACCCTCAAGCAGGCCGCCGAGGAGGCCGCGACGAGCAAGAAGCGCACGGGCGACGTGCTCATCGCCATGGGCGCGCTCACCGAGGAGGAGCGGCTGTACTACGTGGGCCAGCAGATCAAGAGCATCCTCTACTCGGTCTTCGCCTGGGAGGAGGGGGTCTTCACCCTCAGCTTCGCGGCCCGGGCGCGCAAAGAGGCGATCAAGCTCGACATCCACCCCGCCAACCTGATCATGCGCGGCGTGAAGAAGCTCTACAAGCCGGAGCGCCTCAAGCGGCTGATGGCAGATTCCGCGCGGCCCATCCCCTGCGCCGATCCGTCGTTCAACCTCTCCGACGTGGAGCTGACGGCCTGGGAGGCGCACCTCTTGCCCAAGTGCGACGGAAACAAGACGGTGGGCGAATTGGTGCGCACCTCCGGCAAGCCACCCAACGAAGTGCTGGGAACGCTGGTCGGCCTCATCTCGCTGCGGGTGCTCGACCTGCGCTGACCTCCGCGCGGATGTGCTCGAGCACGCGCTGGTGGATGCGGTGGATCCGCGCAACATACCGCCCTTGACAGCCCTGCAGGCACGCCGTACAGGTGCGCGCCGCAATGATTCCCCTCGGAACCAGGGCGGGGCCGGTCGAGAGCCCGTTCAACCCCGAACAACAGCAGCGATTCGACGCCGGCCTGCAGCAGGCCATCGCCAAGTACCCGGGCGACCGCAGCAGGGCGGCGCTCCTGGCCGCGCTCCACCTGGTGCAGGACGAGCTGGGTTGGCTGCCCGAGCCCGCCATGGCCTACGTGGGCTCCCGCCTCGACGTGCCGCCGGTGCGCGTCCGCGAGGTGGCCACCTTCTATACGATGTACCGCCTGCGGCCCGTGGGACGGCACCACATCGGGGTCTGCAACTCCGTCTCGTGCTGGGCCATGGGGGCCGAGAACATCCTCCGGCACTGCTCCGAGAAGCTCGGCATCCGCGCCGGCGAGACCACCGCCGACGGCCACTTCTCGCTGGAGGAGGTGGCCTGCCTCGCCGCCTGCGGTAGCGCGCCGGCGGTGCTGGTCAACAACTTCACCTACGCGGAGAACATCACGCCGCAGGCGATGGACAAGCTCCTTCAAGAGCTGCGCGACAAGCCGGGCAAGGACATGGCCAAGGGACCCATGCCCAGGCTGCCGGACCCGCACCTCCATCTCGAAGCGCAGCACATGCCGCAGGCCACGGGCTCATTGGGCGAGCCGGCCGTCTCCACGCGCCCCGAGGCGGGCAGCACGGAGCGCAAGTGATGGCCGGCCCCAAGATCCTCACCGGTGACTGGGACAAGCCAGAGAGCTGGACGCTGGACACCTACCGCAAGAGCGGCGGGTACCAGGCGCTGCCCAAGGCGCTCGCGATGCAGCCGCAGCAGATCGTGGACGAGGTGGTGAAGTCCAACCTGCGCGGCCGGGGCGGCGCGGGCTTCCCCACCGGGATGAAGTGGAACTTCGTCCGCAAGGAGACCAGCTTCCCCAAGTACCTGGTGGTCAACGCCGACGAGGGCGAGCCCGGCACCTTCAAGGATCGCGAGATCCTGCTGCGCAGCCCGCACATGTTCGTCGAGGGGCTGATCATCGGCTGCTACGCCATCGACTGCCACCTCACCTACGTCTACTGCCGCGGCGAGTTCCGCGACTCGGCGATGAAGCGGCTGCAGGACGCCATCGACGAGGCGCGCGCCGCGGGATTCGTCGGCAAGAACATCCTCGGCAAGGGCTTCGATCTGGAGATGCACGCGGTCTACGGAGCGGGTGCCTACATCTGCGGCGAGGAGACGGCGCTGCTCGAGTCGCTGGAGGGCCGCAAGGGATATCCGCGCCTCAAGCCTCCTTTCCCTGCCAACGCGGGCGGCGGCCTCTTCAAGCAGCCCACCGCGGTGAACAACGTGGAGACGCTGGCCAACCTGCCCGCCATCGTCAGCATGGGAGGCGACGAGTTCAGCCGCATCGGGCTGGTTCCCAAGAACGGCGGCACGCGGCTGTTCGCGGTGAGCGGCCACTCGCGCAAGACCGGCGTCTTCGAGGCGCCGATGGGCATCACCTTCAAGGCGCTGCTCGACGAGCACTGCGGCGGCATGCGGGAAGGATCCACGCTCAAGGCCATCATCCCCGGCGGCTCCTCGTCCGCGATCATGACCGCCGCCGAGGCGGAGTGGGCCAGCGACTTCGACACGCTCAAGGCCAAGAAGACCATGGCCGGCTCGGGAGCGGTGGTCTACCTCGACCAGACGGTCAACATGGCCCACGCCCTGGCCAACGTGATGCGCTTCTACGCGCACGAGAGCTGCGGCCAGTGCACGCCCTGCCGCGAAGGCACCGCCTGGCTTTCGCGGCTGCTCGACAAGATCGTCAAGGGGCAGGGCGAGAAGCAGGACGTGGACAACGTCCACCAGATCGCGCGGCAGATGGAGATGAAGACCATCTGCGCGCTCGCCGACGGCGCGGCGATGCCGGCGAAGAGCTACATCGAGAAGTTCCGCGCGGACTTCGACGCGCTGGTGCGAGGCTGACGTGGCCGAGGCGATCCTCTTCTACCTGTTCGCCATCGGCGTCCTCTTCGCCGGCGCGCAGGTGATCTTCCGGCGCAACCCGATCTACGGCGCGCTCTCGCTGGTGGGCTGCTTCTTCTTCCTCTCCGGCATCTACATCCTGCTCGCCGCGCACCTGATCGCGATCCTGCAGATCCTCGTCTACGCCGGTGCGGTGATGGTGCTGTTCGTCTTCGTCATCATGCTCCTCAACCTCAAGGAGGAGGAGCTGGGCGAGCAGCGGCTCACGGCCTGGAAGGGGATCGGGCTCGCGGCGGTGGTCGCGGGCGCCGGCGTCCTGGCCTGGAAAGCGCTCGGCCCGGCGTTCCCGCAGGGCGCGCTCATGGTCGGAGAGCGGCGCATCGACAACGCGATGCTCGTCGCGGGCTTCGGCGGGGTGAAGGCGGTCGGGCGGACGCTCTATCTCGCGTCGATCCTGCCGTTCGAGGTGACCTCGCTGCTGCTGCTCGTCGCGGTGGTCGCCGCGGTGGTGATCGCG
>DASRTX010000216.1:0-8971 GCA_035655715.1 Myxococcales bacterium
GAGAGCGCGAGCCCCGCGTTGTAACGGAAGAAGTCGGGCAGGCGGCTGAGCTGGGCGCGGGTTTCGTTGACGGGCCTGCCGTTGTTCAGCGTCTCCAGGCGGAAGAGCTCGGGCAGGTTGGCCTCGACCACGTCGGCAAGCTTGTTCACCAGCCGGGCGCGGCTGCGGAGGTCCAGGCTGCCCCACTCCTTGCCTTCGAAGGCGCGTCGCGCGGACTGCACGGCTTGGTCGACATCTTGTTGCGTCCCGTGGACTGTGCGGGCGATCACCTCGCCGGTGGCGGGGTTGAAGACGTCCACCGTCTCGCCGGTGGAGGCGGGCACTTCGCGCCCGTCGATGAAGAGGCCGTGCGTGCGGGGGCTTGCTGCGCTGCTCATGTCGATCTCCTGTGGGTCTTTTTTGATGCCTTCAGGCGACGATCGCTGCGCGCGAAAGCGCATCGGCCACGCGGCGCTCGGCCGCCCCGACGTGGGTGCGCAGCAGTGCCGCCGCGCGCCTGCCGTCCCTCTCCTGTAACGCGTCGATGATGGCGCCATGCTCGGACACCAGGCCCGGCGCCGCCCGCGTCTGCACCGCCTCCACGCTCACCTGCACCAGGCGGTGGGACTGGTCGATCAGCTCGCAGGTCGCCGCCGCCATGCGCTGGTTGCCCGAGAGGCGGGCGAGCGCGCAGTGGAACTCCCGGTTGTAGCCCGCGAACCCCTCCAGCCACTGGGACGCGCGGAAGGCGCGAAAGCGGTCGAGGGCCGCGAGGTCCTGCTCGCTCGCCTCCCGTGCCCCCTCCGCCACCGAGGCGCACTCGAGGACGGCGCGCAGGCGCAGCAGATCGCGCGCGTCGGAGAGGGAGATGGGGGCGACGCGGTAGCCCTGCCGCGGCGCGATGGTGACCAGATGCTCGCGCTCCAGCCGCAAGAGCGCGTCGCGCACCGGCGACTTGCTCACCGCGAAGCGGGCGGCCAGCTCCTGCTCGCGCAGGTCGGCGCCGGGCTTCAGGCGGCAGTCGAGGATCTCCGCGCGTAGCTTCTCGTAGATGTCGATGCGCAACAGGCGCCGCGGATCGCCCATGGGAGTTGACCGTGTAGCATGCGTGATATATCAGGTCAACGCCGGATCCTCTTCGCCGCATCTCACGAGCAGCACCCTGCCGGAGACCCGATCATGCCCATGCGCGCCGCTCTGATCCTCCTCGCCGCCCTCGCACTCGCCAGCGGTCCCGGCTCCGCCGCCGGCAAGGATCCGGTGCGGGTCGGCTTCCTGACGGTCAACAGCGGCGCGCTGGCCGCAGGCGGCCGCCAGATGCACGAGGGCCTGACCCTCTATCTCAAGCAGCACGGCAACAAGCTGGCCGGGCGCGACATCGAGGTGATCACGCTCGACACCGCCGGGCAGCCGGCCACCACCCGGACGCGCACCCAGGAGGCGGTCGAGCGCTACAACGTCCACGTCATCATCGGACCCCTGGCGGCCTTCGAGGCGCTCGCCATCAACGACTACGTGCGGCAGGCCAAGGTGCCTGTGATTTCTCCATCTGCGGCCGCCGAGGACCTGACACAACGCAACCCCAACCCGTGGTTCGTGCGCGCGGTGGGAAGCTCGGCGCAGTTCAACCAGCCCTTCGGCGAGTACGCCGCCAAGACGCTGAAGTACAAGCGCATCGCCACCATCGGCGACGACTTCGCCTTCGGCCACGAGACCACCGCCGGCTTCCAGCGCACCTTCGAGGACAACGGCGGCAAGGTGGTGCAGAAGCTCTGGTCACCGCTCAACGTTGCGGACTACGGCTCCTACATCGCGCAGATCAAGCCCGACGTGGACGCCGTCTATGCCAGCTTCGCCGGCGCCAACGGGCTCCGCTTCTTGCGCCAGTATGCGGAGTACGGCCTCAAGGGCAAGGTCCCGGTGCTCGGCAACATGACCACCGTCGACGAGGGCATCCTCAAGAACATGGGCGACGAGGCGGTGGGCGTGGTCTCCAGCGGCTGGTACAGCGCGGCCATCGACAATCCCGACAACCGGAAGTTCGTCGAGGCGGTGCGCGCGGCGTACGGCGCGGACCCCGGCTACTACACCGCCGGGGCGTACACCGCCGCCATGTTCCTCGATCTCGCGCTGCAGAAAGTGAAGGGCAAGGTCGAGGACAAGGAGGCCTTCATGAAGGCCCTGCGCAGCGTGCACGTCGAGAACGGGTTTCGCGGCCCCATCCGGATCGACGAGTACGGCAACCCGGTGCTCAACGTCTACATCCGCAAGGTGGAGCGGAAGGACGGGCGGCTGCAGAACACGGTGATCCAGACCGTTCCGGACGTGAGCCAGTTCTGGAAATATCAGCCCAAGGAGTTCCTCGCGCAGCCGGTCTACTCCCGCGACTTCCCGCCCGCGAAGCACCTGGAGCCCTGATGCGGTTCTGGCTGGTCCAGTCGCTGAACGGCCTGGCGCTGGGCGGGCTCCTTTTCCTTCTCTCCTCGGGCTTCTCGCTCATCTTCGGGCTGATGCGCGTGGCCAACCTCAGCCACGGCGCGTACTTCATGCTCGGCGCCTACGTGGGCCTTTCCGTGCTCAACGCGGGGTACGGCTTCTGGGTCGCGGTCGCCGCCGGTGCAGCCGCCATCGCCCTGCTCGGCGGCGTCCTGGAGCGCGTGCTGCTGCGCAAGCTCTCCGGACGCACGCTCTCGCAGGTGCTGGTCACGCTGGGCATCGCCTTCATCATCTCCGACGCGTCGCTTTTGGTCTGGAGCGGCGATCCGATGCCGCTGCCCATGCCGCCCTCGCTCACCGGCGCGGTGGCGATCTTCGGCGGTTACTTCCCGCGCTACCGGCTGGCGGTGGTGGGCATCTCGCTCCTGGTGGCGGTCCTGCTCTGGCTCCTGCTCGAACGCACGCGCGTGGGCGCCATGATCCGCGCCGGCGTCGACGACATGGAGATGGCGCGCGCCCTGGGCATTCCGGTGCCGCGCCTCTTCACCGCCGTCTTCTGCCTGGGCGCGGCGCTGGCAGGCATGGGCGGCGTGCTGGGCGGCCCCATCCTTTCCGTCTATCCGGGGCTGGACATGGACATGCTGCCGCTGGCGCTGATCGTGCTCATCCTCGGCGGCGCCGGCAGCCTTCCCGGCGCGCTGCTGGGCAGCTTCTTCATTGGATTTCTCTACACCTTCGGCCAGGCGCTGCTTCCCGACCTGGCCTACGTGATCCTCTTCCTGCCCATGGTGGCGGCCATCGCGCTGCGCCCCAAGGGGCTGTTCGCGAGGGCCGCGTGAGGCGTGCCCTGCCGGCAGCGGCGGCCATTGCGCTCCTGCTCTCGCCCTTGCTGCTGCCGTCGGAGTTCTACGTCAACATCGCTGCACAGGTGTTGATCGCCGCCATCTTCGCGCTCAGCCTGAATCTATTGGTCGGATACGGCGGCCTGATCTCGCTGGGCCACGCCGCGTACCTCGGCACGGCAGCCTACCTCACCATCGGGCTGGTGACGCGTGCGGGCTTCGGGCAGCTTCCCGCGGCGCTCTGCGCTGTGGGCCTCGCCACCGCCATGGCCGCGGTCTTCGGCCTCCTCGCGCTCCGGGCCACGGGACTCGGCTTCCTCATGATCACGCTCGCGCTCGGGCAGATCCTCTGGGGCCTCGCCTATCGCTGGGTGGCGCTGACCGGCGGCGACAACGGATTGTCGGGATTTACGCGCCCGGCGCCGCTGGGCCTCGCCCTCACCTCGCCGCGCGCGTTCTACCTCTTCGTGGTGGCCGTGTTCGCCTGCGCCTTCGTGCTCCTGGCCCTGCTGGCGCGCTCGCCCTTCGGCGCCGGCCTGCGCGGCGTGCGCGACCAACCGCGCAGGATGCAGGCGCTCGGGTGGAACACCTGGCTCATCCGCTACGCGGCCTTCGTCATCGCGGGGTTCTGGGGAGCCGTGGCCGGCGTGCTTTTCGCCTACTACAACCAGTTCATCAGCCCGCACGTGCTCGGCCTCACCAGCTCCGCCGAGGTCTTGCTGATGGTGATCGCCGGCGGCGCGGGAACGCTGCTCGGTCCGTTGGCCGGCGCGGCCGTGGTGGTGCTGCTCAAGAACGTTGCCAGCGCCTATGTGACGCGCTGGGTGATGCTGCTCGGCATCGTCTTCGTGGCCATCGTGGTCTTCATGCCGGAAGGCCTGGTGCCGGGGCTTTCGCGCCTGCGCCGGCGCCGCCGCGCGGCGGGGGCTGCATGACGGCGGCGCTGCAGATCGAAGGCCTGTCCAAGTCATTCGGGGGCCTTCCCGCCGTCCAGCGCCTTTCGCTGTCGGTGGCCGCGGGGGAGCGGCGGCTCCTGCTCGGACCGAACGGGGCGGGAAAGACCACGCTCTTCAACCTGATCACGGGCGATCTGCGCGCCGACGCCGGCAGCATCCGGGTGCTGGGCACGGAGATCTCGCGGATGCGCCCCCACCTCCGGGCGCACCTCGGCGTGGCGCGCACCTACCAGGTGATCACCCTCTTTCCGCAAGACTCGCTCCTGCACAACGTGGCGCTGGCGCTGCTGGGGAGGTCGCCGTTGCGCTGGAACCCCTTCGTCTCGCTGGGGCGCCGCGCCGAGGTGCGCGAGCGCGCCTGGCAGGTGCTGGACCGCGTGGGGCTCGCCGGCGCGGCCGAACGCCGGCTCTCGGCCGTCTCCTACGGCGAGCAGCGGCGCGTCGAGATCGCCATGGCCCTGGCGCAGGACCCGCGCGTCTTGCTCCTGGACGAGCCCTTCGCCGGCCTTTCCCGCGAGGAGCGGCGCGACATCCAGCACCAGCTGGCGCAGATTCCGCGCCAGGTCACGGTGGTGATGATCGAGCACGACCTCGACGTCGCGCTCTCCTTCGCCGAGCGCATCACCGTGCTGCACCACGGCGAGTTGATCGTCGAAGGAAACCGCGCCGAGGTGGTGGCCGACCCCCGCGTGCAGGAGGTGTACCTTGGCGCGTGAAGCGCTGGCCCTTACGCGCGTGAACGCGTTCTACGGCGACAGCCACGTGCTGCACGACGTTTCGTTCCGGTTGGGCGAGGGCCGCGTGCTGGCGCTGCTCGGGCGCAACGGAGCCGGCAAGAGCACCTGTATCAGCGCCATCAGCGGCCTCTTGCCGCACTGCAGCGGCTCCATCGAGATCTTCGGCATTCCCGTGTCGCGCCTGGCGCCGGAGGCCATCGCGCGACATGGCCTGGGCCTCGTGCCGCAGGGACGGCGCGTCTTCGCCAGCCTCTCCGTCCGCGAGAACCTCACGGTGGCGGCGCGCGGCGGGGGACCCTGGGATCTCGCCGCCGCCTACGCGGCCTTTCCCCGGCTCCAGGAACGGCAGCGGCAGGCGGCAGGCTCGCTCTCGGGAGGGGAGCAACAGATGCTGGCAATCGCCCGCGCCCTGATGACCAACCCGCGCCTGCTTCTCCTCGACGAGCCCTCCGAAGGCCTCGCCCCGCAGCTGGTGGCCGAGGTCGGCCGCGTGTTGCAGCGCCTCCGGCAGGACGGCCTTTCCATCGTGCTCGTCGAGCAGAACACCCGGCTGGCGCTGGGAGTCGCCGACGAGGTGGTCACGCTCAAGAGCGGCCGCGTCGCCTATGCCGGACCGGCGGAGCAGATCAAGGGCGACGAGTTGTTCCTCACCCAGCACCTGGGAGTCTACTGATGACCGTGATCCGCAAAGGCGACGCCGCCTTCGACGTGGAGCAGAGCGGCGCCGGCCGCGATCTGCTGCTGCTTCATTCGTTGTTGGCCGGCCGGGAGTCCTTTGCGCCCGTCGTGCCCGCGCTGGCTCGCCGCCACCGCGTCTCGTTGCTGGCGCTGCCCGGTTTCGCGGGCAGCACGCCGGCGGGGCCCACCATCGAGGACCTCGCCGACCGGGTGGCGGCCTTCGTCGCGACGCTCCCCGGCACGCCCGACGTGATCGGCAACGGCCTGGGCGGGTTCGTCGCGCTCGCGTTGGCGGCGCGGCACGGCAAAAGCATCGGCCGGCTGGTGCTGGCCGACACCGGCGCCGCCTTCTCCGAGTCGGGGCGCGCGCCGTTCCGCGGCATGGCCCAGGCGGTGGAGAAGGGCGGGATGGAGGCCATCGTGGCCACGGCGGTGCGCCGCGTCTTCCCCCGAAGCTACCTCGCCGCGCATCCCGAGGCCGCGGCGGAGCGGCGCGAAGTGCTGCTGCGCGCGCGGCCGGAGCCGTTTGCCGCCATCTGCCGCGCGCTGGCGCAGGTGGACTTGCGCGCCGCACTTCCCGGCATCCGCAACCCCACGCTGGTGGTGGTGGGCACCCTGGACGAGGCCACGCCGCCGGCGCTGGCGCGCGAGCTGGCAGCCGGGATCGCCGGCTCCCGGCTGGTGGAGTTGGACGGCTGCGGGCACTGCCCGCCGCTGGAACAGCCGGAGGCTTTCCTGGCGGCCGTAGTGCCCTTTCTGGAGCAGTGAAGAGGAGGACAACATGATCGAGATCCGCAACCATGTCGCCGGCGCCTGGACCCGGCCCGCAGGCCGCGAGACCGTGCCGCTGATCAATCCCGCCACCGGCGAGACCCTGGGCCGCGTTCCGCTCTCTTCGAAGGAGGACGTCGATGCCGCCGTCGCCGGGGCGACCGCCGCTTTTCCGGGATGGAGGCGCACTCCGCCGGGCGACCGCATCCAGTTCCTCTTCCGCTTCAAGCAGCTGCTCGAAGACAACCTCGAGGATCTGGCCCGTACCATCACCGACGAGTGCGGCAAGACCCGCGAGGAGGCCATCGGCGAGCTGCGCCGCGGCATCGAGAACGTGGAGGTGGCCTGCGGCATCCCCATGGCGCTGCAGGGCTACAACAGCGAGGACATCGCCAGCGGCATCGACGAGATCATGATCCGCCAGCCGCTCGGGGTGGTGGCGGCGATCACGCCGTTCAACTTCCCCGGCATGATCCCGCTCTGGTTCTTGCCCTACGCGATCGCGTGCGGAAACACCTTCGTGTCCAAGCCCTCCGAGAAGGTGCCCCTCACCATGCAGAAGCTGGTTGCGCTGCTGGAGAAGACCGGCTTGCCGCCCGGCGTCGTCACGCTGGTCAACGGCGGGCGCGAGGCGGTGGACGCGATCCTCGATCACCCCGGCGTGCGCGCGGTCAGCTTCGTCGGTTCCACTCCGGTGGCGCGGCACGTCTACGCGCGCGCCGCGGCCAGCGGCAAGCGGGCGCAGTGCCAGGGCGGGGCCAAGAACCCGGTCATCGTGCTGCCCGACGCGGACATGGAGGCGGCCACCAGGATCGTCGCCGACTCGGCCTTCGGCTGCGCCGGCCAGCGCTGCCTGGCCTCTTCCATCGCCATCACCGTGGGCGACGCGGGCAAGACCTTCCCCGGCGCCATCGCGGAAGCGGCGCGCTCGCGCGTGGTGGGCTACGGGTTCGACGCCGGCGTGCAGATGGGCCCGGTGATCAACGGCGAGTCGAAGGTGCGCATCGAGCAGCTCATCGACCAGGGCGTGAAGGAGGGCGCGAAGCTTTCCGTCGACGGCCGCAACCCGCGCATCCCGCGCTACGGGAACGGCAGCTTCCTGCGGCCCACCGTGCTCGCGGATCTGGACCCGCGCGGCGAGATCGCGCGGACGGAAATCTTCGGGCCGGTGCTCGGCCTCGTCCAGGTGAGCGACGTGGACGCGGCCATCGAGCTGGTGAACAGCAACCGGTACGGCAACCAGGCCTGCCTGTTCACCCGCAGCGGGGCGGCAGCGCGCAAGTTCCGCTACGAGGCGCAGGTGGGCAACATCGGCATCAACGTGGGCGTGGCCGCCCCCATCGCCTTCTTCCCCTTCAGCGGCTGGAAGGACAGCTTCTTCGGCGATCTGCACGGCCAGGGGCGGGACGCGGTGGACTTCTATACGGACAAGAAGGTGGTGGTGGAGCGCTGGCCCAAGGAGTGGTCGAGGATCTTCTAGCGCCCCGCCCCTCGCACTCGGGAGGCGTTTCGGTTATACGCACCGCGGTCATGGGTGATTCGCTGGTCCAGCTCGGTGGCAGCCCGCGCGCGAAGGCGCGCGAGCCCAAGCCTGAATGGCTCAAGGTGCGGATGCCCGGCGGCGGCCGCTTCGAGCAGGTGCGCAAGACGCTGCGCGAGCTGAAGCTGCACACCGTCTGCGAGGAGGCCGCCTGCCCCAACGTGGGCGAGTGCTGGGGCTCCGGCACCGCCACGGTGATGCTGATGGGCGACGTGTGCACGCGCGGCTGCCGTTTCTGCGACGTGAGCAGCGGCATGCCGGGCCCGCTCGACCCGCTGGAGCCGCGCCATCTCGCCGAGGCGGTGGGCCGGCTGGGCCTCGACTACCTGGTGGTGACCAGCGTGAACCGCGACGAGCTGCCTGACGGCGGCGCCTCTCACTTCGCCCAGGCCATCGTCGAGCTGCGGCGGGCCGCCCCGAAGACGCTGGTGGAGGTGCTCACGCCCGACTTCCAGGGCTCTCGCGAGGCGCTGCAGATGATCGTCGAAGCGCAGCCCTCGGTGGCAGCCCACAATCTGGAGACGGTGGCGCGGCTCACGCCCACCGTGCGCGACCGCCGCGCAACCTACCAGCAGTCGCTCGAGGTGCTCGACTTCTACAAGCGCTCCGGGATGCGCACCAAGAGCAGCCTGATGCTCGGGCTGGGCGAGACGCGCGACGAGGTGGTGCAGGCGATGCGCGACCTGCGCGCGGTGGGCTGCGACATCCTCACGCTCGGGCAGTACTTGCGCCCTTCGCAAAAGCACTTGCCCGTAGTCGAGTTCGTGCGCCCCGAGGTGTTTGCCGACCTCGAGCAGGAGGGGCTTGGGCTGGGTTTCCGCTTCGTGGCGGCCGGCCCCTTGGTGCGTTCGAGCTACAAGGCGGGGGAGTTCTTCGTCCAGCGCTGGATCGAGAGCGGCGACTGAGCATGGCCGACTGGAACATCATCCAGGCCGTCAACGACGCGCTCCGCATCGAGATGCGCCGCGACCCGCGCGTGGTGGTGATGGGCGAGGACGTGGGCAAGTTCGGCGGCGTCTTTCGCGCCACCCT
>DASRTX010000217.1:0-10147 GCA_035655715.1 Myxococcales bacterium
GCCGATGGGGAGGCGACCTCGCGCCTGGTGGAGGCGCTCCGCCAGATCTCCGCGGAGCGACTGCTGTTGCTCTCCACCGTGGAGGTCTATCCGCGGCCGGAGATGGTGGACGAGGATTCTCCCATCGACGCCGGATCCTCCTCGCCGTGGGGACGGCACCGGCGCGAGCTGGAGATCGCCTGCAGGAAGGCATTTTCCGCCACCGTGGTGCGGCTCCCGCTCCCCTTCGGGCCGGGCCTCTCCGAGGGCGTGGTCTTCGACCTGATGTCGGGGCAGCGCCTCGAAGACCAGCATCCCGACGGCGTTTTCCAGCACTATCCGCTCTCGCACCTCTGGCGCGACGCGAACATGGCGCTGGAGCGAGGTCTTCCGGAGCTGAACCTCGCCAGCGAGCCGATCACCACCCGCGAGCTGGCCCTGCGTTGCTTCGGGCGCGAGCTGACGGCGTACCCGCAAACCGTGCCGGCGCTCTTCGACGTGCGCTCCAAGCACGCGCCGCTCTGGGGCGGTCAGCCCTTCGGATACCTGTACGCGAAGGAGCGCGTCTTCCACGAGCTCTGCCAGTTCGTCGACCACGAACGCGCCCTCTAGCCCTCGAAGAGCGCCTGGACGAACTCGTGGGGGTCGAACTCCTTGAGGTCGACCACCTTCTCGCCGATGCCCACGTAGCGCACCGGGATCTTCAGCTCGTCGCAGATGCCGACGATCACCCCGCCCTTGGCGGTTCCGTCGAGCTTGGTGAGGACGAATCCTGTAACGCCCAGCGCGTCGTGGAACTGCCGGGCCTGCTGGATGGCGTTCTGCCCGGTGGTGGCGTCCACCACCAGCAGCACCTCCTGCGGCGCGCCGGGATGCGCCTTGTCGAGCGTGCGCTTGAGGCGCTTGAGCTCGTCCATGAGACTTGTGCGGGTGTGGAGGCGGCCGGCGGTGTCGCAGAGCACCACGTCCAGCTTCTCGCCGCGCGCGCGGCTCACCGCATCGAAGAGCACCGCCCCAGGATCGCTGCCGTCCTTGCCGCGGACGATGGGCACCTGCGCGCGCTCGGCCCAGACGTCCAGCTGCTCGCCGGCAGCGGCGCGAAAGGTATCGCCGGCGCCGAGGATCACCGACTTGCCGGCTGCCTTCAGCTTGGCGGCGAGCTTGCCGATGGTGGTGGTCTTGCCGGTGCCGTTCACGCCGACCACCATCACCACTTGCGGCGCCGGCGCGTCGGGCAGACCGCCGTGGGCGGCGGAGGCCTGCGAGAGGATGCGCTCGATCTCCTCGCGCAGGGCGGACTTCACCTTGCCCAGATCGGAGAGCTCGCGCCGCTTGAGCCGCTCGCGGACCGACTCCAACAGGGCGCTGGCGGTGCGCACGCCCACGTCGGCCGAGAAGAGGATCTCCTCCAGCTCGGCCAGCGCCGCGTCGTCCAGCTCCTTGCCGGCACCGACGAAGGCGTTGAGCCGGGCCATGAAGCCGCCGCGCGTCCTGGCCAGGCCTTCGGCCAGCGTGCGGCCCGCCTCCTGCGCCACCAGCTTGCGGCGACCCTCCTCCTCTGCGCGCCGGCATTCCTCGACCCGCGCCGCCTCTTCGGCACGGGCCACCGCCTCGGCCTCCTCGCGGGCGGCGGCTTCCACCTGCCGCTGGATCTTCTCCTGCGCCTCCAGCGTCTTGCGGTGCTCGTACTCGAGCTTGCGCCGGAGGTCGGCGAGCTCCCGTTCGTAGCGCTCCACCTCGGCGCGCGCGGCGGACGAGCCGCGATCGCGGGCCGCCGCCTCCCGCGCGCTGCGCAGCGACGCCTCCGCCGCGGAGAGATCGTCCCGCACCCGCTGTTCGCGGGCGACGCGCTCGGCCGGCGCTGCCACCTCCGGCACCTTGATTTTCGGGATCTCGACCTGCTCGCGCTTCTGCGGCAGCTCAGGAGGCGGCCTTGCCTTGCGCCCGGCCAGGGCGCGGGCGACCAGCGCGATCAGCAACGCGAGGACGACGAGGACGGCAACCGCAATTGCGATCTGCGTGGTGGTCGTGAGGGACACAGGGGTGCGCAGATCGCCTGAGATAGCCGAAGAAATCAAGCGTGCAAATTCCAGGGGACACGAAGGCGCGCTGCGCGCGGCCATCATGTCCCCGCAGATCGGTGTCCCCTGGAATTGCTCACTCGGGCAGCGTGGGCGGTGCCTTGTTGCTGACGGCGTCCAGCGCCATGGGAGGCGCGCTCGCCGGCTGCGAGGAGACGGAGGCGGCGTGCCACTTCCGCTTGCTGCCGGTGTCGATGCCGCAGCGGGTTGCGCCCGCGTCGCAGGCGACGATCTGGTAGAAGATCGCGCCTTCGTCCTGCGCCGGCAGCTCGGCCTTGACCCCGCCCCACCCGCCGGTCTCGTCGCGGACCATGTCGGTGAGCTGGTCCTGCGCGTCGTTTCCGCGCCAGAGGACCGCCACCCGATCGGGCATCTGGCCGTCGTCCGCCGTGGGGACCACCTGCGCACGGACCACGATTCCCCGACCCGGCATCACCCGCACCAGCGGGTTGTTGGTGAAGACGTAGGGCCCGGAGGGTTTGTCGCTCAGCGCCACCGCAGGGGCCGCCTGCGCCGCGCCGCGGAAGGTGAGGGCGTACGGCGTCTTCGCGTCGCCGTCGCCTTGCGTCGCCATCTGTCCGGCCTGGTTCTTGGCGGCGATCAGATATTCCACCGTCCCGCGCGCCTGTCCCGCCGGGATGCGGGCCTCGTAGTTGTCGCCGCTGGTGTGCGTGAGCGGCGTGTTGTTGAAGCTGGGCGACCCTTTCGGGCGCATCCGGAGGATGGCCACCTCCACCGGGGACTCGCTCTTGATGCGGAGCTGCACGGTGTAGTCGCGGCCTTCCGGCGGCTGCGCCGAGGGCTTGCGGTACTCGATGGCCGGCGGTTCCGCCGACTTGGTGGTCCGCCGCGGTTCGCGCCGCTGTTTCGGCTGCGCGTCGGGCTTCGGTTCCTGATTGGTGGCCACGGTCTTGGGAGGCTGCGACTTGGCTACCGCGACGGCCTTGGCCGCCGAACCCCAGGTGGAAGGGCCGTTGCCGAGCAGGTCGCTGGCCTCGATCCAGTATTCGCTGTCGCCGCCACCCGCGAAGCTCGTCTTGAAGACGTCGTCGAAGTCGTTCTTGACCATGGGCGAGTCTTCCACCTTCCCGCCCGGGCTGCGGTGGTGGCAGATGGCGGAGAGCACGCCGGTCTCGTCGGTGATGCGGGCCTCCACGTGGACCTGCCCACCGCGCGCGGCCGCCTTCACGTCCGAGATCTGCGGAGGCTTGGTGTCATCGGCGCGCGCCGCGGACGCTGCGGCAAACGCCGCCACCAGGACGACCATCGAAATACGCATGGCTGCAAGATATCGCAGATCCGACTACGGGACAGCTTCGGAAGTCAGGCTGCGGCGGTGCTGGCCTGGGAGAGCTTGACCGAGACGATCTTGGAGATGCCCGGCTCCTCCATGGTCACGCCGTAGAGCGAGTCGGCCACTTCCATGGTGCGCTTGTTGTGGGTGATGACGATGAACTGCGAGCTGTGGCTCATCTCCCGCACCATCTCGTTGTAGCGGCCCACATTGGCCTCGTCGAGCGGCGCGTCCACCTCGTCGAGGAGGCAGAAGGGGGTGGGCTTGATGAGGAAGATGGCGAAGATCAGCGACACCGCCGTCAGCGCCTTCTCGCCGCCCGACAAGAGGTTCACGCTGGTCAGCTTCTTGCCCGGCGGCTGCGCCACGATCTCCACGCCCGGCTCGGCACCGGGGTTGGCCGGATCCTCCACCATCTGCAGCTCCGCGGCGCCGCCGCGGAACAGACGCGGGAACACCTGCTGGAAGCGCTCGTTGACGAGCTGGAAGGTCTCCTTGAACCGCTCCTTGGAGGCCCGATCGATGCGCGCGATGGCAGAGCGCAGCTTGGCGATGCTCTCCTCCAGGTCGGCCTTCTGCGCGGAGAGGAATCCGTGCCGCTCGCCCACTTCGCGCGCCTCGTCGATGGCGGTCAGCGAGACCTCGCCCAGGGCATCGATCTTCTCCCGCAGGGAGAGCATGCGCGACTCGGCCTCGGCCAGGTCGAGCTGCAGCGCAGCCTCGCGGCGTGCCAGGGTCACGTCGGCGATCTCCATGAGATTTCGCTCGCGGACTTGCTGCTCGACGTGCCCGATCTCCAGCCGCGTGCCCTGGAGCTGCAGCTCCGCCTTCCCGCGCCGCTCGCCGATCTGCCGGGCCTCCTCGCGCGCCTTCTTCACCTCTTCGTCGCCGCCGCGCAGCCGCTCCTGCGCCTGATCGTACTGCGCGCGCGCCCGGCCCAGCTCGTCGCGCAGCCGCTCCGACTCGGCGAGCAGCTGCTTCAGCTCTTGCTGCGCCACCTCGCCGCGCGCCTGCAGGGCGGCGTCCCGCTCCTTGCCCTGGGCGATCTCGGCCAGCAGCTTTTCCCGCCGTCCTTCCACCTCGCCGCGCGACTCGAGCAGGCGGTCCAGCGAGCGGGCCACGCCCTCGCGCCGCTCGGCCACCGCCGCCGCGCTCACCTTGGCCTTGGTCACCTCGGCCTGCACCGACTCCGCGCGCTCGCGCGCCTTGAGCAGGTCTCCCTGCAGAGCGCGCAGCCGCGCCTCCCGCTCGCTCTGCTCGCCCTCGCCGGCCGCCACCGCGTCGCGCGAGGCCTGCTCCTCGCGCTCCACTTCGCGCAGCGCGTTGCCCAGGTTCTCGGCCTCGAGGTGCAGGACCTGATCCCGCTGGGCGATGCGCCCCAGGTCCTCTTGAAGCCGGGCGACGTCGCGCTCCAGCCGCAGCTGCGCCAGCTCCTCCTCGCGCTCCTCGTGCACCAGCCGCTTCACCTGCGTGTCCGCGGTCTGCACGCGCGCGGCCAGCTGCTGCACGCGCTCGCCGGTGAGGTGCAGCCGCGCCTCCAGCTCCTGCACCGTCTCGGCCAGCTCCTGGACCTCGCGGCGCTTGTGCAAGAGGCCGTCGGCCACGCCCTCCAGCGCGCCGCCCGAGACCACGCCCTCGCGATCCACCACCTCGCCGTCCGCGGAGACGAAGGTGCGGGCGCCCGGGTTGCGCGCCCACAGCGCGAGCGCGGTGGCGAGCGAGTCCACCAGGAAGACGTCCGCGAGCAGGTAGTTGCGCAGCCGCTCGTGTTCGGGGGCGCAGTCCACCACGTCCACCGCGCGCACCGTCCCGTCGGGAGGCGGCGTGTTGGCGGGCTCCGGGACCAGCGCGAGCTGCTCCATCTCGGTGAGCGGCACGAAGGAGGCGCGCCCCTGGGAGGCGCGGCGCAGGTAATCCACCGCCTTGAGGCCGGCGGCGTGACTCTCCACCAGCACCAGCTGCAGCCGTTCGCCCAGCACCGCCTCGATGGAGCGCTCGTGGCGCGGCTCCACCTTGAGCACGTCGGCCACCAGGCCGTAGACGCCGTCGCGCCTGCGCTCTTCCTCTTCGCGCAGCATGATCGCCTTCACGCCGCGGCCGTAGCCCTCGAAGTTCTTCTGCAGCTCGAGCAGCGAGGTGAGGCGGCTGCGCCGGTCGGCCAGCTCCTCGCGCAGCTTGATCAGCGTCGCTTCCGTCTCGCGCTGGTCGGCGCGGCCCTGCGCCAGATCGGCCTCGGTGGCGAGCTTGTGCTCGTGCAGCTCCCGCCGTCTGCCCTGCGTCTCCACCAGCTTCTGCGCCAGCTCATCGCGCTCCCGGGCAATCTCCCCGGCGCGGGCCTGCAGCTGCTCCTTCTCCGAGGCGGTCTTCGAAAGCCGGCCGGAGAGATCGGTGCGACGCTTCTCCAGATTGACCAGATTCGTCCGGTGGTTTGCCAGCCGGGTGAGGACGCTGACAGCCTCGTGCCTCTCGCCTTCCACCGCGTGCTGCGCGTCGTGGATCTCCTTGAGCGCCCCCTGCAGCGAGTCCTCCGCCTGCCTCTGCCGGGCCTGGTCCTCGGCGCTGGCATCGGACAGCTTCTGCTGGTCGAGCCGCAGCCCCTCTTCCTCGCGTCCGAGCAGCTCCAGCCGGACCGCGAGCAGCGAGACCTCCTCCTCCGACTGCGCCTGGCGCGCGGCGATGGTCTCGCGCTCGCGCCGGGCGAACTCCATCTCCTGCTCGGAGAGGCGCAGCTGCTTGTCGATGCGGTGCGAGTGCTCGGCCAGCCCCTGCACCTTCCTCTCGTCCTCGAGCAGCTGCAGGCGCTCCGCCGAGATCCCCGCCTCGAGCCGCGCGGCATGCGCCAGCGCCACCTTCTCCGCGTCGGCCGCCTCGCCCAGCTCGTGGCCCTGCGCGGTCTCCTGATCCTTGAGGCCGATGTACTGGCGACAGGAAAAGAGCAATTCGAGATCGCGCAGCTCGGCGCGCAGCTCGCGGAACTTCTCGGCCTTCTTCGCGGCGCGCTCCAGCTGCTGAAGGCGCTTGCCGATCTCGCCCACCACGTCGGAGAGGCGGAGCAGGTTCTGCTCGGTGGCCTCCAGCTTGCGCTCTGCCTGCTTGCGGCGCGCCTTGTACTTGGTGACGCCGGCCGCCTCCTCGATGATGGAGCGCCGGTCCTCGGGCTTGGCGCTGACGATCAGGCCGATGCGGCCCTGCTCGATGATGGAGTAGGCGCGGGTCCCGACGCCGGTGCCGAGGAAGAGCTCGGTGATGTCGAGCAGGCGGCACTGGGTCTTGTTGATCTCGTACTCGCTGTCGCCGTTGCGGAAGAGGCGGCGGGTGACGGTGATCTCGCCGAAGCCAGCGTACTGCGGCGGCACCAGTCGGCCGTCGTTCTGGAAGGTCAGCGAGACCTCGGCCATGCCGGTGGCGGGGCGCGACTCGCTGCCGGCGAAGATCACGTCCTCCATGGCCCGGCCGCGCAGGTGTTTCGCGCTCTGTTCGCCCATCGCCCAGCGGATGGCGTCCACCACGTTGCTCTTGCCGCAGCCGTTGGGACCCACCACGCCGGTGACGCCGTCGTCGAAGGAAAAGACGATGCGGTCGGCGAACGACTTGAAGCCGGAGATCTCCAGGCGCCGGATTTTCATCGCGGCGCAGGCAACCACGATCGGCTCGCTTTCTCAAGCTTGATTCGGCCCCGCGGAATGTGCTCAAGCGCTCCGCAAACGGCGGGAGAGATGGGCGCTCTTCGCGTCGCAGAAGCGCAGCGGTTCCGCCGCCCAGGTGCCGGCGTAATCCACGCCGATGCGCGGGCCGCGCACCACGCGGGGACGGCCCGACCGCGGCAGGATGATCAGCTCGCCTCCGGGCGCGCAGAGGTCGGCGCGGTTGTGCGACAGCTTGATGCCGAATGCCTTGCAGACGTTGCCCGGACCGCTGGCGCTTTCGTGCAGCCAGGGCGCCGAGCCGGCCAGCGGCTCCACGGCGCGGACCAGCACCGCGTTGGCGTCGCTGCCGGGGCCGCACACGCAGTTGAGCATCTGGTGGATGCCGTAGATCAGGTAGACGTACGCGTGGCCTGGCTCGCCGTACATCACCTCGGTGCGGGCGGTGCGGCCGGCCCGCGCGTGGCAGGCGAGGTCGTGCTCGCCCACGTAGGCCTCCGTCTCCACGATGCGCCCGAGCAGCCACTGCCGTGCCACCCGGCGCGCCAGCACGCACCCGAGCAGCGCCGGCGCCACCTTCACCGCGTTGCGGTCGTAGAAGCTGCGCGGCAGCGGTTCCACCCGGCAATGGTAGACTCGATGCGATGCGCCCGCAGCTTCACCTCGCCTCCGCCGTCGAGCCGCTGGCCGCTTTCCGCGCCGACGCGCGCCTGAGGCTGTGGGGCGCGGGAGCCTGCGCGGGCGGCGCCATCGCCTTCACCGTGTTGGGCTACGGCCGCGCCGTGCAGCCGGTGCTGGCGGGACCCGTCTCGGCGGCCTTCCTGCTCTGGTCGGCCTATCTGCTCCTCACCTTCGCCGGCCGCATCGCCGTGCGCTACACGCTCACGCCCCAGCGCCTGGAGATCGAGCGGGGCATGCTGGGCAAGCGGTACGAGAGCCTGGAGTTGTGGCGCGTGCGCGACGTGGTGCTGGAGCAAACCCTGCTCGAGCGGCTGCGCGGCGTGGGGCGCATCACCGTGCTCTCCAGCGACCAGCTGGAGCCGAATCTGGAAGTGGGCCCGGTGCCCGAGGCGCGGCGGCTCTACGACGACCTGCGCGATGCGGTCACCGCCGCCCGCAAGCAGGCCCGCGTGGTCCCGCTCGACTAGCTCACGCCAGCGCCTGGCCGAGGTCGGCGATCAGGTCGTCCGGGTCCTCCAGCCCGACGCTCATCCGCACCATGCCCTCGTCCACGCCGGCCTTGCGCAGCTCCTCGGCGCTGTAGCCGGTGTGGCTGAAGAGGATGGGCAGCGAGGTGAGGGTCTCCGGGCCCCCGAGGCTGGCGGCGCGGACCACCAGCTTGAGTCGATCCCAGAAGCGGAAGGCCTTCTCCTTGGTGCCCACGCTGAACGTCACCATGCCGCCAAAGCCGTTCATCTGCTTGGCGGCCAGCCGGTGGTCGGGATGGCTGGGAAGGCCGGGGTACCACACGCGCTTCACGGCTGGCTGCGCCTCCAGCCAGCGCGCGATGGCCAGCGCCGACCGGCAGTGCCGCTCCATCCGCACCGGAAACGTCTTCAACCCGCGCAGGAGATCGTAGGCGACTTGCGGATCGAGCGCTGCCCCGAGCTTGTGTGAAACCTGGCGGACCTGCTCCACCAGCTCGCGCCTGCCGGCGATGGCGCCGCAGAGATGGTCGCTGTGCCCGTTGAGGAACTTGGTCGCCGAATGCATCACCAGATCGACGCCCATCTCCAGCGGCCGCTGGATGGAGGCGGGCGCGAAGGTCGAATCGATCAGCGAGACGGCCCCGCTGGCCTTGCACGCGCGCGCCACCGCGGCAACGTCGAGGACGCGCAGGGTGGGGTTGGTGGGGGACTCGAAGACGCAGGCGCGGGCGCCGGGGCGGGCGCAGGCGTCCACCAGCGCTTCCGGCTCGGCCATCCGCGTCCGCACTCCAAAGCGGCTGAGCACGTCGCGCAGCAGCTTGTAGGTGCCGCCGTAGAGCGCGGTGGCCGCCACCACCTCGTCGCCGCCCGAGACCAGCGTGATCAAGGCGGCGGTCATCGCGCCCATGCCGCTCCCGAAGAGCACGCAGGAGTCGGCGCCCTCCAGCCTGGCCACCGCTTCCTCCGCCGCGCGTACGGTGGGGTTCTCGTCGCGGCTGTACATGTAGAGGCCGCCCTCGCCGCGCTGGTAGCGCTGCACCGCCTCGGCGCTCTCGAACCGGAAGGTGGTGGACTGGACGATGGGCGTGGTGACCGGGGCGTTGGCCCCTTCGGGAGCGCCGGCATGCGCAGCGATGGTGTCGAGCTTCATGCGTCGGCTCCTACGCTCCCCGAAGCCGACGTTCAAGCGTTTGTGTGCGCGTTCGGATGCAAGCCGACGCGACCCCAAGAAGAAAAAAGGCCCCCGGACAGGATGTCCGGGGGCCAAGAAGTGAAGCGCTTCGGTGCCGGGATGGCGGGGGGGACCAGTACCCCGGCTTTCGCGAACCGCTTCGCTGGCTACAGGTAGCAGGGTTTGTGCCAACTGCTAAGTCGTTGATTCAAGAGGGAACGGACTGGGTGCGACCCCCGGAAGCTTGCATTCTTGAAATCACGCGATTGCAGGGTTGGCCCCACCGCAATTTCACACCCCGCGAAGCGAGTGCGGGCCGGAGGGCTTGCCGGCAGCGAGGAGGTCCTCGAACTCGGGCGCTCCCTTGAGCCCGTCGAACATGGGATCCGCGGAGAGCCAGCTCCGGACCTTCGCGGGCTCCTTCTCCAGCGCCTTCCGCAGCGAAGCCAGAGCGTCGGCCCGGCGATCCCAGAGCGAGTAGAGCGCGGCGACGTTGTAGTTGAGCAGCACGTCGTCCGGGTTCAGCTCGCGTGCCTTGCCGTAGCAGCGCTCCGCCTCCTGGTAGAAGCCCTTCTGCGCGTAGCAGATGCCGAGGTCGAGATGGGCTTCGTAGTTCTCGGGCTCGAGCCGCACCACCTCGTTGAGCAGGGCGATCGCGCCGCGGTAGTCGCCTTCGTCCATCAACATCGCCGCGAGCTCGTGCCGCGCGAGCGGATCCTGCGGGTCGAGCTCGATTGCCGACTTGAACTCCGCTTTGGCTTCGTCGCGCTGGTCGAGGTCGGCGTACGTCATCCCGAGGTTCAGGTGCGCGTCCGGATACTCCGGGTCGA
>DASRTX010000218.1:0-4269 GCA_035655715.1 Myxococcales bacterium
CGGCGGCTCGAGCCGCGAGCGCGCTCTTCGCGGACGCGCGGACGGCCTCCGGCTGATCCGGATCCGAGGCGAGCGCCGCCAGCAACACGGTTGCGCTGCGCGGCATCTGCGCCTGCTCCAGCGCCTGCACGACGGTGGCGATGCGCCCGCGCGCCTCGTCCTCGCCGGCGCGTCCGCGCCCGAGATCCGCGTATGCCGCGGCGGGGTCCGCCGCCGCCACCAGGAATGCGAGAAGCAGGATCATGTCCGTCCCCGTCAGCGCCCGAACAGCCAGGCCACGCCGCCCTCGATGCTCAGCTTGCGCTCGATCTCGGCGCGCCCGCGCACCCGGCCCGAATAGACCAGCTCGCTGGCGGCGATGCGCACGCTGAAGGTGTTGCTGAAGAAGAGGCGCTCGCCCAGGCTGAAGCGGCCCCCCAGAGCCCAGCGACCCTCCTCCGGGGAGGCGGCGTCCTGGGCGATCATCTCGCGGACCAGCTCGGGGCCCGCGCTCACGTAGAGGTCGAAGTGCAGCGTGCTCTCGCCCACCAGCGAGAGCTTGCCGTACACCGGCGCCCAGCCCAGCTCCGCCCCGGCGAGAAGCTGCAACTTGCCCGGCGTGGAGCGCAGCTTCCCCTCGTTGGGGTCGCTGCAGACCTGGCCGCACACCGTGACCGGCGCGGAGAGCAGCGAGACGCCGCCGATGGCGTGCATCCCCATCGACCAGCGCTCGTCCAGGTGGTGCTCCACCCGCACGCCCATGCCCATCGTGCGCCAGAACGGGTCGCCGATGGAGAAGGAGAACATCGGCTGCACTTCCAGCATCCCGCCCAGGTGGAAGAGCTGGGCGGTCACCGGCGGCAGCGACGCGGGCGCGCCGTACTGCGGCGCAGAGGCCAGCGGCGGCAGCGCCGCGGGACTCACCTGGGCGACCTTGGTCTCCTTGGGCGCGGGCTTGTCGTCCTCGGCCCTGGCCTGCACCGCCACCAGCAGCAGCGCCGCGCACAGCGCCTTCATTGCCCACCGCCGAAGTACCAGGCCAGCCCGAGCCGCAGCGTCCAGAAGCCCATCGCCTTGGTCTGGGTCGCCCCGTCCACGACCACCCGCTCCGCGTAGAGGTTGCCTCCCACGCGCGCGGTCAACGCCACGTCCTCGCCCAGGAAGATGCGCTGCCCGATTCCGGCTGCGATCATCGGTCGCACGCCGCGGGTGGAATCGGTCTCCGTCCAGGCCGCGCCCAGCCCCGCGTCGAGGAAGGTCTCGAAGTGCACCAGCGCATCGCCCGGGAGCGCCACCTTGCCATAGAGCGGCGCGATGGCCGCGAAGGCCCCCAGCGTCATTCGCGCCCGCGACTCCACGATGCGCGCGTGCAGCTCGCGCTTGGCGATCACCAGCTCTTCAGTAGCCCAGGTGCCGATCCCGCTGCCGTCCAGGCCCAGCGAGAGCCCTTCGCGCACATGCCACATGGCCCGCAGCCCGGCGCCCCAGCGTTGCAGATATGGATCGGCGATGCTCATCTCGCCGTACGGCTGCAGCTCCAGCCGGTGGGCCTGGCGGAGCGGCCGCTTCTGGACGGCGGTGATGGTGTCCCCCGCGCCGTCCTCGGCGCGCACCGCTCCGGCGAGCAGCGCAATGACGCATGGCACCCAGGTCCGCATGGCGCCGCAAACATGGGGGGCGACCCGCAGGCGGGCAACCCCTTGCGGCCGCGGGCCGGGGAACCAACTTTCCCTCGTCATGCCCGCCACGCGTACAGTCATGCTGCTGACAGTCCTCCTGCTCGCCGCCTGCGCGCGGACGGATCTGGGGGCGCCGTGTCACGTGGAGAACGCGGCTGGCGCCGAGCTGGTGCCCCAGCCCGGCCGGCAATACCTCTACCTGGGGTCCAGCGAGTGCGAGAGCTTCGCCTGCCTGGCCACGCAGGGCGCGAGCAGCGGCTATTGCTCCCAAGCCTGCAGCGGGCCGGGAGGCGGATGTCCTTCCGGGCTCACCTGCACGCAGCTTTCGCTCAACCAGCAGTACCTCGACTCGATGAAAGCGCGGCTGCCGCCCGACAAGTACACGCAGCTCTTCGGCCAGATGGGATCGACGTTCTATTGCATCCGCGCTCAGTAGGGTAAGGTCGCGGCATGCGCCGCTTGCTCATCGGCCTCCTCTGCATCGCGGCATGCCATGGCGAGGCCGCGGAGAAGGCCGTGGCTCCTCCTGCAGCGACCGGTTCCGTGCGCTTCGACACGCCGCGCGGCCCCTGGGTGGTGAAGGTGGAGATCGCCAACGACGACGCCACCCGCACGCGCGGGCTCATGTTCCGGCGCTCGCTGGAGCCGGACCACGGGATGATCTTCGTCTTTCCAGCCAGCGCGGATCACAACTTCTGGATGCACAACACGCTCATCTCGCTGGACCTGATCTTCCTCGACGACACGCGCGCGGTCCTGGGGGTCGTCGCCAACGCCGCGCCGCAGACGGACACGCTGCGCGGTGTGGGCAAGCCGTCCCGCTACGTGATCGAGGTGGCCGGAGGAGAGGCGGCGGTCCATGCGGTGGCAGCCGGGACCCGGGCAGCGTTCGTCGACGTCCCGGAGTGACCGCGCGCGCGCACAGCGCTTCAGCGTTCCAGGAGCCCCTTCGCCAGCTCGTCGCCGAGGCTGTCGGCCATCATCCGCGCCACCATCTCCTCGAACTCGCGCTGCGCGGCGGCGTCGCGAAAAACGAAGCGGATGCCCATCCCCGCGTCCTCGCTGCGCTGCTGCGCCTCTCCGGCGGTGAGGATCCAGGCCACCTCTCCGTCGAGCACCAGCGGATCGGAGAGCGCGGGCAGCGAGAAGGAGAACTGGCAGCGCGAGCCCACCGGCAGCGGCCGCGCCGTCTTGATGAAGGTGCCGCCCTTGGAGAGGTTCTTCGTATAGTCGGCAAAGAACGAGTTCATCCGCTCGTAGTCCACGCGCAGTCGCAGCGGCGCGCGCTGGCCCTGGCGCTGATCGGAGTCCGACATCGCCGAACAGTCTGACAGCACGAGCCGCATCGGAGCAAGAAACGGTCCGCGCCTCTATCTCGCGCTCCTCGCCGCGCTCTCCCTCGTGGCCTGCTTCCTTCCGCTGGCCGATCACCTCGGCTACGAACTGGCCGAGTTGGTGGCGCTGGCAGCCGGGATGTTCGGAGGCGCACCCGGCATCGCGGCGGCGCGGATCGAGCGCGAGTCGTCCACGCGCGCGCTGGCGAGGGCGCTCTGGTTCTGTCTTCAGGCATTGGGCATTCCGCTGGTCATCATCCTCCTCAACGGCTTGCGCCGCCCCGCTTGCGATCCGTTGGGCGCCCTGCCGCTGTACCTCTTGTTGGCAGTTCCCTCCGCCGCGCTGGCGTGCACGCTGGGCGTCGCCTGCGGCTTCCTCCTGCCGCGCCGGGCCGGTTGGCTCTACGCCGCAGTCTTTGCCGCCTCGCTGGCGCAGGCGCTCCTTCCCGTCGTGCGCGGACCCCAGGTCTTCGCCTTCCACCACCTGGGCGGCATGTACCCGGGCCCCATCTACGACGAGGACATCGGCACCTCTGCGGCGTTGTGGCTCTTCCGAGCCTGCACGCTGCTCTATGCCGGCGCCTGTGCGGGCGCCGCGCTGCTGGCCGGTCCGCCCAGACCGCGGCGGCGCGGCGCCATCGCGCTGGTGCTCTGCGGCGGGGCGGCCCTCTGGTTCTCGCTGCAGGCCGAGCGGCTGCACTGGAAGGCGAGCACGTCGCGGCTGGACGAGGATCTGGGCGGCCGGATCGAGACGGAGCACCTGATCCTGCACTTCCCCCGGGAGAAGAAGGACGAGGAGCGGGCGCTTCTGGCCCGCGATGCGGAGGTGGACGTGCGCGCCGTCGCCGGGTTCTTCGGCGTCGCGCCGCGCGAGAAGATCGACGTCTACCTCTATCGATCTGCGGAGGAGAAGCGCACGCTGATCGGCGCCGCCGAGACCAGCTTCACCAAGCCCTGGCTGCGCCAGATCCACACCAACGACGCGCCCGCGCCGCATCCCATCCTCCGCCACGAGCTCGTGCACGCGGTGGGCGCGCAGATCGCCTCTGGCCCCTGGGGAGTGCCCGGGGGGCTCCTGCCGCAGATGGCGCTGGTGGAGGGCGTGGCGGTGGCCGGGGACTGGCCGCCAGGCGAGTTCACGCTCCACGAGGAGGCGCGCGCGCTGCGGGAGCTGAAGCTGCTGCCCGACCTCACTCGCCTCTTCCGGCCCGGCCTCTTCTACGCGGAGTCTGGCGCGCGGGCGTACACCGCCGCCGGCTCGTTCCTGCGCTTCGTCT
>DASRTX010000219.1:0-6310 GCA_035655715.1 Myxococcales bacterium
GAACCGCTTGCGCGAGCTGCGCGCGCCGCGGGCAAAAGCCGCGATCCGCCCCCGGCCCCGGACGAGCAGGTGCACCACCGCGTCCGCCTCGCCATAGGCGATGGAGCGCAGCACCAGGGCGTCGGCGCGCTCGGCGCGGAGGTCCACTAGGCCGCCTGCGAGCTCCGCGGACCGCCCTGCGTCAAGGCGCGCAGCGCGCCGAGCAGCGGGTGCGCGGGATGGAGATCGGCCAGGAGATCCGCGATCTCCGCGAAGTGCGCGTCGAAGTCGAGGAGCAGCGACGGCGTCCGCGAGAGCTGTCCGAAGACGTCCATGGCGCGAGTCTAGCCGCCCCGCTCAGGGGAAGCCACCGCGCGGCCCGCCCGGTTCAGGGCGCGCCCAGCTCCTTGAGGAACCTCGCGCACTCCGCCGCCACGGTCTGGTCGCGCTCCTGCTTCGCCACCGCGCATTGCTCGAACTCGGCCCGCGCCTGCTTCGCCTTCTGCTGCCGCGCCAGGATCTTGCCGAACATCAAGTGCGCGTCCGCCACGTCGGGGCATTCCTGCGCGTACCGGGAAAGGGACTGGGTGGCCTCCTCCAGCCTTCCCTGCTCCGAGTAGATGGTCCCGAGCTGCCGCCAGCCGAGGCAATACTTCGGCGCCACCGCCAGCGCGCCGCGGATCTCGCCGATGCCCCGCTCGGCGTGCCCCGCCTTGTAGAGCGCCCAGCCGAGGTTGGTCTGGGCGATGGTGCGGGTCTTGTAGAGCGGATCGCGCGCTGCCTTCTCCAGCAGCGGGACGGCGTCGGCGAACCGGGTCCGGGCGATGTAGAGCGCGCCCAGGTTGGTCATCGCGTCCGAGTAGTCCGGGTTCATCTCCAGCGCCCGCTTGAACTGCTTCTCGCCGTCGTCGGGGCGCCCGAGCGAGTACCAGTAGATGAGGCCGAGGCCGTTGTGGGCCTCCGGCGTCTCCTCCATGTCCACCGAGGTCATGTACTCCTTCAGCGCCCCCTGCGCGTCGCCTTGGGAGAGGAGGTTGTCCCCCAGCTCCTGGTGGATCTGCGCCCCTTGCGCGCGCTGCTCCGCGCTCATCCCCGAGCAGGCGACCAGCAGCAGCGCGCAGAACGCCGCGAACAGCCGCGCCACCGCCTGCATCGGATCGGACTCCCGGGCCGGCTCCGCATGCGTCTGCGCTTTGCGCGACGGGGGCCAGAACGCCGGGAGCCGATCGAGCAGCTCGGCGCGCTGGACGGCATCCATCTTGGTCCAGCCCGACTGGTCGAGGATGAAGCCCATGCTCTCGGCGAAATTGAGCGCCTCTTCCACCGCCTGTTGCACGTCCTTGCGCGCCACCATCGGCCCCGCGTAGATGACGTTCTCGCCGCTGTCGGTGAGCGTCAGAGCCACCACCACGTCGAAGACGGCGCCCTCGCGCAGCGCGACCACGGCGGCCTGGGCCGCCTGCGCGGAACGGCCGGTGGGCTGCACGAGCGGCTGGTTGGTGGCCTCGTAGAGCGCGACGATGCGCTCTGGGTCGGGGAGAAGGTGCGTGCGCTGGGGATCTTCCTGCAGCATCAGCGTCCCTGGATGGTGAATTCTTCGTTCACGTCGCCGGTCTCCGCGGCCGTGCGCTTGCACTCGACCAGCGGGTCGTCGATCTCCACCGTGTCTTCGTGCGAGCGCCCCTCGCCGACGGTGAATCTGACGAAGCTCCCGTCGGAGGCGCGTTGACGTCCGGTCCCGGGGTGCTTGACCGCGGCAAACAGGACCCGGTTGGGGCCGGGCTGCAAGAAGCGCGTGATCTCCAGCACCAGCTGCGGCTCGCCCGCCTTGATCTTGCGGACCCACTTCGAGTTCACGAACACGTCCACGTCGTACTGCGTGGCGGCGGAGTCCTTCTCCTCGCTCACCAGCCAGTAGTGCCGGGTGATCGCGCCCGAGACCGCCGCCGCCGCCGGCGCGGATGCCTGCTGCTGCACCTGGTAACCGGGGCACTCGAGGCGCACGTCGCCGTGCTCGTCGATCTTCACCGCCTTGCACTTCTCGAAGCTCTGCGAGCGCAGGCCGTCGACGTTGACGCCGTTGAGGTAGACCGAGGCGAGGAGCGCGATCAGCATCCCCGGAGGGTCCCTGCAAACCTGCGTGCCGTCAAGGATGTTTCAGCGTCGCGTAGGCGCTGTGGGCGTGGATGGACTCGAAGCTCTCCGCCTCCACCTCCCAGCGGCTGAACGTCCTGTCGGCCCGGAGGCGTGTACCCACTTCGCGCACAAGGTCCTCCACGAAGCGCGGCCGCGCCCAGGCCCGCTCGGTGACGTACTTCTCGTCGGGCCGCTTGAGCAGCGCGTAGAGGTCGCAGCTGGCGGAGTCCTCCACCAGCGCGATCACATCCTCGATCCAGAAGAACCTGGTGAACCACACCCGCACCGACACCAGGCTGCGCTGGTTGTGCGCCCCGTTCTCGCTGATCGCCTTGCTGCAGGGGCAGAGGGTGGTGACCGGCACGTCCAGCTCGACCCAGAGGTCGTGGCCTTTGCGGGTGACGCTGGCGCCGAAGGTGCAGGTGTAGTCCACCAGCCCCACCGAGCCCGTCACCGGCGCTTTCTTCTCCACGAAATAGGGAAAGCGGACCGACACGTGCGCGGCGTCGGCGTCGTGGTCCTTGCGCAGCTCGGAGCAGAGCGAGCGGAACTTGCGGATGTCGATCTCCCGCCGGTGACGGTTGAGCAGCTCGATGAAGCGGCTCATGTGGGCGCCCTTGCGCTTCTGCGGCACCGAGACGCTCATGTCGATCTCGGCGACCGTGTGCTGCAGCCCGCGGGCGCGGTCGAGCACGCAGATGGGGTAGCGCAGCCCCTTCACGCCCGCGCGGTCGAGCGCGAGCTTGCGCGTGTCGCGCTCGCTGTGCACGTCGCGCAGCGCGGGAACGGTGCGCCGCAGCGGCGCCTCGCTCCTGGGCAGGCGGCGCGTCTTCACAGCTCCAGCTCCCCGCGCAGGATGGTGACGGCGTTGCCGCCGATCCACCCGCGCACGTGCCCCGGGACCGGTTCGGGACGGACCTCCACTTCCACCTTGCCGGGGCGACCCATCTCGTCTCCCTGGGTGAAGACCAGCCGGCGCGGCATGATCTCCGGCCGCGTCAGCTGGATCAGCGCGCCCAGCTGGCCGGCAGCGCTGCCGGTCACCGGATCCTCGAGGATGCCGTAGCCGGGAAAGAAGCAGCGCATGGCGGCATCGATGCCCGGCGCGGGAGCCAGCGTGTAGACGACGTACCCCGCCACGCCCAGCTTCTTGCCGAACTCCTCCAGCGCCGCCGGGTCGGGGGTGCAGCGCGCGACCGTGGCGCGGTCGCGAACGGCCAGGTAGAGGTTGCCTTCCAGGATGGCGCTCTTCTGCGGCGGAACGGCGGGGTCCAGCGCTTCCGGGACCAGGCCCAGCGCAGCCACCAGTTCCGCCGGAACTTGCGCCGGCTCGAAGCGGCTGGCCGGCGTCTCGATGAGGATGCGCAGCTTGCCGGCGCTCCGGGACAGCTCGACGTTGAGCCGGCCGCTCTTGCAGGTGAAGGCCGTGCGCGTGACGCCGGCCTCCGGCACGCGGATGCGCTTGGCCTCCTCCACCAGGACGTGGAAGGCCGCCAGCGTGGCGTGCCCGCAAAAGGCCACCTCCGACGCCGGCGTGAACCAGCGCAGGTGCAGCGACGCCGTGGGCTCGCGGGCGGGCAGCGGAAACGCCGTCTCGCTGTGCTTCAGCTCGTTGGCGATCCGTTGCATCGCGGCCGCGTCCAGCTCCGCGCCGTCGAGCAACACGCCCGCCGGATTGCCGGCCAGCGCCTGCGCCGCGAAGGAGTCCACCACGTAGCAAGGCCTGCGCATCAGACTCCCCTCTTCTCGCCCCAGAGGACCTTGTGGAGCTGCAGTTGAAGCCGTCCCGGCTTTCCGCTCTCCAGCAGCCACGCCGCGAGATCCCGTGGCTCGACCTGGCCGTACGAGGGCGAGAAGAGCACCGGCACCCTGCCCCAGAGACCCAGCGCGTCCGCCTTCGCAACCGCCCAGCGGAAATCCTCGCGCGAACAGACCACCACCTTGACCTCGTCGCCGGCCGACAGATCCTGGAACACCGAGAAGTCGGTGTGGGGCTCCGCCGACCCGGGCGTCTTGAGGTCGACGATCTTGCGCACGCCTCGCGGCACCTTGTCGAGCGGCCGCTGGCCGTGGGTCTCCAAGGACACCTGGTAGCCGCGGTCCAGCAGCTCCTGCGCCAGCTCGGGCAAATCTTTTTGGAGCGTAGGCTCGCCGCCGGTGAGACAGACGAAGCGGGCGGGATGCTTTGCCACCTCGGCGAGGATCTCCGGTCGCGACATGTTCCTGCCGCCGTAGAAGGCGTACTCGGTGTCGCAGTACTGGCAGCGCAGGTCGCACCCGGTGAAGCGCACGAAGACGGTGGGCTCCCCCGCCAGCGTCGATTCGCCCTGGATGCTGTGGAAGATCTCGGTGACCCGCACGCGCGGTGGTTTACTCGCGGAGTCGCCCTGGCGCAATCGCTACGGCCAATCCTGGCCCAGCCATGCCTTCCGCAGCGCGACCTGCGCGGGCGTGGCCTCGGCAATCGCGACGATGGTGACCGCGTCGGCCGGCGCAACGATCAGCGGCACCGCCACCTCCAGCAGCTCGTCCATGCGGAAGAGCGAGAACTTCACCGTCTTTCCCGGCTGCGCCCGCAGGAGGCGCTGCTTGAGGTCGGCGCGGAAGCCGTCGAGGGCCACGATCTCGTCGCCCGCCAGGATTCCGGCGCGCTGGGCCGGGGAGCCTTCGACGACCGCCGCCACCTCCTGCGCGCCGGCGCGGTCGCGCAGCGTGGCGCCCAGCCACGCGCGCGGCTGCGCGGGGGGTTCGGGCGCTTCCTTGGGATCGGCCTCCGCAGAACCCTTGTCGTCCGGTCCACCCGCGGGATGGAGCACCGCGCGGAGGCCGGCTCCGGAGAGGGCCTGTTCGAGCTCCAGCTCCTGCGTGGAGCGGACGGCGCGGGCGAACCAGTCGCGCAGGGAGGCATCGCCTGCGAGCTCGGCGGCGCCTTTCTCCACCGCGTCCTCGGGGAGGCCGGGGGGCCCGCCGTGCCGCTCGAAGAGCAGCCGGACCAGGTCGTCCAGCGAGCGCGCTCCCGAGGTGCGGCGGCGCAGCTCCAGATCCAGCAGGAACCCCACCACGCTTCCCTTCAGGTAGTACGAGACGGTGGTGTTGCCGGTGCTCTCGTCGGGGCGGTAGTGCTTGATCCAGGCATCGAAGGAAGCCTGCGCGAGCGAGGTGCGCAGCCGGCCCGGCGTCCGCAGCAACTGGGTGATCCGCTCGGCCCAGATCTCGAGGAACCGCTGCGGCGAGATCAGGCCGGCCCGGCGCAGGGCCATCACCTCGTAGGTGGAGGTCAGCCCCTCCATGGCCCAGAGCAGGCGGGTGTGGTTCTCGCGCGTCCAGTCGTAGGGAGTGAACGCGGCGGGGCGCAGCCGCTTCACGTTCCAGAGGTGGAAGTACTCGTGCGCCACCAGCTCGAGGAAGTCCTCGTAGGCGCTCTTCTGCACGAAGGTGAACCGCGGCACGAGCAGCGCGCAGGACCTTCGATGCTCCAGGCCGCCGCGCCCCTTGTCGTTGAGGAGGAGGATGAAAAGGTACGGCTCGCTGTAGGGCAGTCCGCCGAAGATCGCCGCCTCGGCGTCGACGATGCGCGCCATGTCCGGCAGCACCTTGGCGGCGTCGAAGTCGCCGCGGCCCCAGACCACCAGCCGGTGCTGCACGCCCTGGGCGGTGAACGAGTGCACCTCGTGGGAGGACTCGGGGCCGCACTCGAAGGGGCTGTCGGCCAGCTCGTCGTAGTCGCGGGCATGGAAGGCGCCGTCCTCCTCGGGCAGCGCGATCCAGGCGCGCCACCCGGGCAGGAGCTGCAGGCGCACCGAGCAGGGCTCGCCTTCGCGCCCCACCACGAACGCCGCCGCGGCGCTGGGGTTGAGGAAGGCATGCGTCGGGTCGACGTGGTTGGTGCGCACCGTCAGCTCGAAGCAGTGCAAGCGGTACGCGACCCGCACCGACCGCGCGCCCGCGCACGAGACGCGCCAGGTCTGCTTGTCGATCTTCTCCACCGGCAGGTCGCGGCCCTCGGCTTGCGCGCGCAGGCCGTCGACGTGGCGCTGGTGCTCGCGGACGAGGTAGCTGCCCGGCGTCCACACCGGCAACCGCACGTCCAGCGAGGCGGCGCCGCGCGCGTCCACTTCCAGGTCCACCTCGATGCGGCGCGCCTCGGGGTGAGGGATCCGGACCGTATAGGCGTTCATGCGGCGCGCGAGTCTAG
>DASRTX010000220.1:0-3984 GCA_035655715.1 Myxococcales bacterium
GTCTATGTGTCAGGTGCGCATCGCGGCCGGCGGTTAGGGGACGCCCTGATGCGGGACTTCCTGCCCGCTTGCGCGAAGGCCGGCCTCTGGAAGCTGGTCTCGCGGATCTTCCCGGAGAACCGGGCTTCGCTGGCCCTCTGCGCCCGCCACGGCTTCCGCGAGGTGGGCACGTACCAGAAGCATGCCCAGCTCGACGGCGGCTGGCGTGACGTGGTGATCGTCGAACGGCTGCTGGACCGGTGAGCTGGACCGCGGACTCAGCCGGCAGCGAGATTGCGGGCATCCTTGCCGGTGGCAAGGGGCGTGCCTTCGCCCAGGTAGATGAGGTCGTCCGAGCCGGTCTTGCTGACCACCCGCGCGGGATTGCCCACCACCGTGGTGCCAGCGGGGACGTCATCGAGCACCACGGCGCCGGCCGCCACTGCGCTCCGATCGCCGATGGTCGCTGCGCCGATCACTTTCGACCCAGGACCGAGATAGACGCGCGCGCCGATCCGCGGGGCCGCACCGGCGCTGCCGAGCGATGGGCCCACGTAGCACATCTGCGAGATGTTGCATTCGGGCCCCAGCCTGGAGCCGGCGCCCACGGTGATGGCGCCATGGTGTCCGACGTAGAAGCCGGGCCCGATCTCCGCGGCGGGGTCGAGGTGGATGCCCGTCGCGATGCGCACCCAGAGCTCGCAGGCACGGACGACGGGGCGCGCCAGGAAGGCGAGCCAGCCGCGCGAGCGGAGCGCACGGCCGAGGCGATAGACCGCGAGGGCCCAGATGCCGTCCTCGAGAGCGCAGAGGATGAGCTTGCGCGAGAGACCAGCGCCTGGCTGATAGACCAGATACCGTTCGAGATCGCGGCGAAACGTCGGCCAGAAGGGTTCGGCGGAAACTCGGGCGGACTCCATGGGACGGGCCTCCCTCGGCAAGGCGGGCTCCAAGAGCGCGGGATCGCGCTTGAAGCGTGAAGGCGGCGACCCGAGCCACGACGATGTCGATGACGGTGAAGTGGTGAGCACCGTGTTGGGACCGACCGTGCTCCCGTCGGGAAGGTGGATGGGTCCGGCGATCACCGCGCCCGGTCCGACCACCACGTTCCTGCCCAGCGCGGGCAGGCCGGGAGCGTTCCTGGACAAGCCGGAGCCGATGGTGACTCCGCCGTGGATGCGGGTGCCGCGTCCGACGCGCTTGGCGCCGATGATGAGCGGCCCTTCCGGACCCAGCCAGACGCGCTCTTCCAACTCCACCCAGACGTACACCTGGACGCCGGTGAGGTGCTTGGCCAGCTGTTCGAGGACGGTGTGGGTGATCCGCAGGGCCCGCCCGATGAGACCGCGCCGCGGTTTGCCGAAGCGCACGAAACGTCCGAATCGATACACCGCGAGAGCAATCAGCGCAGGGGCGGCGAAGGGCAGGAGCAGGCGTTCCCAGCGAGTGCGGGCGCCGTGCATCTCGCAATAGTGCGCGAAGTCGCCGCGAATGACGGAGAGACCCGCGGTGACGGTGGCCGGTTCATCCATGCAGGGCAAATTGGGTCGCCGTCTCTCACCGGGCAAGCGACCTTGCGCCGGGGGTGCCGGCTGCCTACCGTTGGCGCGGTAGGAGTGCCAGGTGAACCTTTCGTCCGGGTCCATGGCAGGGGGCGTCGAAGACGAGATCGCCAGCTGGCAGGCCACGCGGCGGTTTCTCGCAACGCTCCCGCGCGCCGCCGATCTGCGCAAAGCCAGGATTCGCGGCGGGCGCGTGCTGCGGCTGCGCTGCGATCGCTCGCTGCCCTTCGAGTACGTGGCGGGGTTTCTCGACCCCTTCCTTGCCACCTGGGGCGCGCGCCACGAGATCGAGTACTCCGGCTACGACCCAGGCCTGACGGGGGTGGAAACGAGGTCGACGGCCGATCTGCGCATCCTTTTCCTCGACTGGCGGCTCCACCTCGGCCAGCTCTCGCCGGAGGACGCGGCGCGCTGGGCCCGGACGCGCTTGCAGGCGGCCTTGCGCGCCGGCGAAGGCAGGGCGCCCGTATTGATCAACGATTGGCCCGATTGCGATGCGCTCAACCGCGAGCTGCGGCAGGTGGTGCAAGCGACACCGGGGGCTCTGCTCATCGGGGCGCATGCCGTCGCGCAAGAGATGGGCACGGACCCCTTTGACGCGCGCAACGACGCGGTGTCGCGCTTTCCCTTCAGCAACCAGGCGGCGGTCGCGCTTGCCCGTCACCTGGCGCTGGACCTCTTCCCGCCGCTGACCGGCGAGCGGATCAAGGCCGTGGTGCTCGACCTCGACGACACCTTGTGGAAGGGAGTGCTGGGCGAGGACGGCGCGGCCGGCATCCGCGTCCTGCCGGGCCACCAGCGGCTCCAGGAGAAACTGCGGCGCTTGAAGGAGCGGGGCGTCCTCCTCGCCGTCTGCTCGCGCAACGACCCGACCGACGTCGAGCGCGCTTTCGCGGCGCGATCCGATCTGGGCCTGGCGCTGAACGACTTTGCCTCGGTGCGCGTGGGCTGGACGCCGAAGGCGCAGGCTCTCGGGGACATCGCCCGCGACTTGAACATCCACCCTTCGGCGATGCTGTTCATCGACGACAACGGCGCCGAGCTGGCCCGGGCGCGCGCGGCCCACGGCGGTTTGCGGATATTGCTCGCCGATCCCGAGGGAGCCGAGACTGCGGCCGCGCTGGGCCACTTTCCCGGGCTTTTCCCGGTGGCCGCCGATGTTGCGGCGGCGCTGCGGACTGCGGATATCCAGGCCAACCGCGAGCGCGAGAAGCTGCGCGGCACGGCAGGCGCCAATCTGGCGGCCTATCTCGGCGCCCTCAAGATGCAGGTCGAGATCAATGTCGGCCGGCGCTCCGACGCGTCGCGGCTCTACGAGCTGAGCCAGAAGACCAACCAGTTCAACCTGGGGCTCGCACGGATCTCGCCCGCACAGGCGGCCGAGGCGTTCGGAGCGAAAAGCCTGGTGATGACGGTTTCGCTCAAGGACGCTCTTTCCGACAGCGGGCTCGTGGGCGCCATCGTAGCGGCCGTGGAGGGGAAGGTGGCCACCGTGCGCGAAGTGGTCTTCAGCTGCCGTGTGCTGGGCCGCGACATCGAGACCCTCGCGCTTTGGCGTTTCTGTGGGCGGCTGGCGGCGCGAGGCGTCGCAGAAGTGCGCTTCGCCGTCGCCGAAGGGCCGCGCAACAAACCGGCGCGGGATTGGTTGGCGCGCATCCTTCCAGAGGGGACGCAGGCCTCGCTGGCCCTGCTCACCGCTCGCCTGCAGGGCGCGCAAGGACATCCCGCCGCGATCACGGAGGTGGTTCATGGACCCGAAGCTGAATGAGCGCCTGCGGGCTCTGCTCGCCGAAGTGCTGGAGGTGACGCTGGCGCCGGGCGAGGTCACCAGGGCCTCGCTCGCCCAGTGGGATTCGCTCAACCACCTGCGCGTGGTGGTGGCCGTCGAGGAGGAGTTCAGCCTGCGGCTGGAGGTGGACGAGGTGACCTCCATCGCCTCACTGGCCGATCTCGAGACGGTGGTGGCCGGAAAGCTGGCGGCCGCCGCCTAGAGAGGAGCGGAGCCGCAGCACATACGCGCCAATATGACCGGGGGCAACCATGGCGAGCACCTGTCAGAAGGGCCACGAAGATCTACCGAGCAGCTTTGACCGGCTGCCTGAATCACAGGGCGGCAAGGGAAGGCACAAGTGTGCCGCGTGCGCTTACGAGGCTGGCCGCAGTGAAGCCACACAGGCCGAGGAGCGCCTGCGCAAGCGAGTGCGCGAGCTGGATGCGCGCGTGAAGGAACTTGAGGCAAAACTGAAGGCGCGCTGAAGCCAGCGGTCGCTTCAGCGCAGGCGCGTGAAGAGGCCATTTACCGCGGCGGACAACCAGTGCCGTTCCAGCGTCCCTGCGAAGGCGCGGTCGTGGATCAGGGCGCCGACCTCGATGTTGCGGTCCTGCCCGCGGCTGGTGAAGTTCGCGGAGGTCACGAGCGCGGTCGAGTGATCCACGACCACGC
>DASRTX010000221.1:0-6460 GCA_035655715.1 Myxococcales bacterium
GGGGTGGCCATGTTCGTCCTCCGGGTGGCGCACAACCTGCGCGACACCGGCGACAAGTTCGACTTCACGTCCAACTGGTGATCGAGAATGGCTGAGACTCAACTCGCTCCGCTGCAGACCCCCGGCGCCCTGGGCGCGTACGTCAAGAACGTGCGCAGCACGGTGACGAGCTTCTGGGAGGGCATGAGCGTCACGCTGAGCTACATGTTCCGGAAGCCGATGACCACGCAGTACCCGGACCGGATGCCGGTGCCCGTGCACCACACCATCCCGGCGCGCTACCGCGGCTTCCTCGAAGTGGACATGGACATCTGCACCGCGTGCCAGGCCTGCGAGCGCGCCTGCCCCATCGCGGTCATCAACATCGACATCCTGAAGGGCGATGGAAAGACCACTCCCAAGCTGCGGATGGAGCGGTTCGACATCGACATCGGCAAGTGCATGTACTGCGGGCTCTGCGTGGAGCCCTGCCCCACCGGCGCCATCCAGCACACGCGCGAGTTCGAAGGGGCGACGATGAGCTTCGAGAATCTCACGCTGCGCTTCGTGCCCGACCCGCTGGTCCCCGCGGTGCCGTACAAGCCGCCCAAGGGCTCCGAATCCTTCCCCCGCAAGCCGCTGGGCGAGATCACCCGCAAGCTGATCCACGCCTGGGACGCGCCGCCTCCGCCCTTCCCTTCCAAGGACGAGGCGGCCAAGGCCGACCACGGCAAGCCCAAGGCGGGCGGGCTGGACCCCGCGGCCATGGGGCGGCAGCTGGCGGCGCGCGCCATCGAGGTCAAGGCCGACCAGAAGAAGCTGCAGAAGGTGGTCGAGGAGGCCATGGCCGGCACCGACTGCGGCGACTGCGGCTATCCCGACTGCTTCGGCTACTCCGACGCCATCGCCAAGGGGAAGGAGACCAGCGCGGAGAAGTGCGCGCCGGGCGGCGCGGATTCCAAGGCGATGCTGGAGACGATCCTGGTCTCGCTCAAGACCGGCGTTGTTCCCGGCGTGCCGGCGGCTCCGGCGGTGCCGGCGGCTCCGGCTGTGCCGGGTGCCGGGGGACACGAAGGCGCGCAGGGCGCGGCCATCGTGTCCCCGCAAATCCCTCTCGCGCAAACCCTGTCGAAGGACGAGCTCTACAAGGTTGTTCTCGACGCCATGGCCGGCACCGACTGCGGCGACTGCGAGTATCCGGACTGCGACGGATACAGCAAGGGTATCGTCTACGAAGGCCAGACCGACCTGAGCCGCTGCGCGCCCGGCGGCGAGGACACGCGGACCAAGCTCTACGAGATCATGCTAGGCACGAAGGCACCTCCCAAGTAGAGTGCGGCGCGCTCTGGCCGGAGGGTAAAACTTGGCGGCAGGTTCCTCGAATCTACGCGCGTATCTGGTGCGCCTCGCGGTGCTCGCCGCGGGGCTCGGCGCGATGATTCTCGCGGCAGTCTTGCACAGGTTCGCAGGCCTGGGCCTGGGACTCACGCTGACCGCCGAATACCTGGCCGTCTGCTGCGTGGTCTGGGGACTGAACGCGTTCGTCTTCCGCCGCCTGCCGCTGTCCTGGTTCTCGCTTCTGCTCTTCTCCGCCGCCGTCTTCGGCGGGCTCTTCTTCGTCGCCTACTTCGTCCGCGGCATCGTCGCGCCCTTCCTGGTCGATTCCGCGGGCCGCTTCATCGGGCTGGTGCGCCTCGCCGACCTGATCTTCTACGTCCTGGCGCTGATGACAGTCGCTGGCGCTGCAGGCTGCGCCTTCTCGCGCAACATCATCTACTCGGCCTGGTCGCTGCTCTTCGCCTTTCTCGGCGTGGCCGGCCTCTACGTCCTTCTGGGGGCCGATTTCCCCGCCATGGCGCAGGTGCTCATCTACGTGGGCGGCGTGCTGGTGCTGATCCTCTTCGCCATCATGCTCACCAAGCAGATCGGCGGCGACCCGAGCCTCACCAACGCGCATCTGGGCCTGCCCATCGGCGCGGCGCTGGCGGCGGCCACCATCGGGACGCTCACCTACATGGCGGTGATGGCGCCGTGGAAGGTGGTGGCACACCCTTCCTACGAGCCGGTCAGCGCCGCCCTGGGCATCGCCTTCCTCACCGACTTCCTCCTGCCCTTCGAGGTGGCCTCGGTGGTGCTGCTCGCGGCCCTGGTGGGCGCGGTGGTGATCGCCCGCAAGGAGATCAAGGAAACCTCCGACACGGTCCTGGAACGATGACCAGCATCGGCCTCCCCCACTTCCTCATCGTCGGCGCCGCGCTCTTCTCGCTGGGCATGGTCACCGTGGTCACGCGCCGGAATGCCGTCGGCATCCTCATGGGCGTGGAATTGATCCTCAACGCCGCCAACGTGAACTTCATCGCCTTCAACCATTACGTGGACGGGCCCGGCAAGCTCACCGGCCAGGTCTTCTCCATCTTCGTCATCGTCCTGGCGGCGGCCGAGGCGGCCATCGGCCTCGCCATCGTGCTGGCCATCTACCAGACCTTCAAGACCATCGACGTCCAGGAAACCGATCTGCTGCGCCAATAATCCATGGAAAACAAGGAAGCGATCGCGGAGGCGATTCAGGTCGGCTGGCTCTGGTTGATCCCGGCATTCCCGCTTCTGGGTTCCGCCCTCAACGTGGCCTTCGGCCCGCGGCTGCAGAAGCAGTACGGCAAGCGCGCGAACCATGCCATCGCCATCGGCGCCATGGTGCTCTCCTGCATCGTGGCCGAGGTTGCGTTCTGGAAGATGGTGGCCGCCGAGCCGGGGCATCGCTTCTTCGAGGATCACCTCTGGACCATGCTGCAGTCCGGGGCCCTCAAAGTGGATCTGAGCTTCGGCCTCGACCCGCTGGGCATGCTGATGACGATGATCGTCACCCACGTGGCGACGCTCATCCACGTCTACTCGACGGGCTACATGGCGGACGAACCGGCCTACTGGCGGTTCTTCATGTGGCTCAACCTCTTCGTCTTCTCCATGCTGCTCCTGGTGATGGGCAGCAACTTCGTGGTGATGTTCTTCGGCTGGGAAGGGGTCGGCCTCTGCAGCTACGGCCTGATCGGCTTCTGGTACGAGGACGTGGAGAAGGCCAAGGCGGCGATGAAGGCCTTCGTCGTGAACCGCTTCGGCGACTTCGGCTTCGTCATCGGCCTCTTCGTGCTCTTCTGGTCCCTCTCGGGCGGCTGGGACGTCCAGACCAACCGCTACATCCCGGAGCGCGGCCTGGCCGGCGCGGTGATGGGCGGCGTCCCCTCGCAGCCGCGGGTCAGCCCCTCGGGCGTGGCGCTGGGCCCCACCATGGAGTTCCGCGAGCTGCGCAACCAGATCTCCGACGAGTCCTCCGGCATGGCCGAGCGGCTCCACGAGATGACCTTCTGGGGCATCCCGGTGCTGGCCTTCATCTGCATCGGCTTCTTCATCGGCGCCGCCGGCAAGAGCGCGCAGCTTCCGCTCTACGTCTGGCTGCCCGACGCCATGGCCGGCCCCACCCCGGTCTCCGCGCTGATCCACGCCGCCACCATGGTGACCGCCGGCGTGTACATGGTGGCGCGGCTCAACTTCCTCTTCGCCATGAGCCCCATCGCCATGACGGTGGTGGCGGTGGTGGGCTGCCTCACCGCGCTCTTCGCGGCCTCCATCGGCTTCTTCCAGTACGACATCAAGAAGGTGCTGGCCTACAGCACCGTCTCGCAGCTGGGCTTCATGTTCATCGGCGTGGGCGTGGGGGCCTATTGGGCCGGCGTCTTCCATCTCATGACGCACGCCTTCTTCAAGGCCTGCCTCTTCCTCGGGTCGGGGTCGGTGATCCTCGCCTGCCACCACGAGCAGGACATGCGCAAGATGGGCGGGCTGCGCGAGTACACGCCGATCACGCGCTGGACGTACTTCGCGGCCTGCCTGGCCATCGCCGGCTTCCCGGTGGCGAGCGGCTTCTACTCCAAGGACGAGATCCTCTGGAAGGCCTTCACCGCGCGCGGCCTGGCCGCCCCCTGGATCGGACCCGCCATCTGGCTGGTGGGCACGCTCGCGGCGCTGGGAACCAGCTTCTACATGTTCCGCTCGTACTTCATGACCTTCACCGGCACGTATCGCGGCGGCCATGGGCACGAGGACAAGGAGCGGCTGGAGGATCCCCACGCCATGGCCGCGCATGCGCACGCCGCGGCGGCAGACGAAGCGCACGGACACGATGCCGCCGCCGCCCAGGCCGTGGCGGCCGCCGCGCCGCACCAGCACGACACCTCGCACGGCGCCGCGCCGGCGCACGACGACCACGCGGATCACGGCCACCACGGCGGCGTGCCGCAGGAGTCGCCGCGCAGCATGACCTGGGTGCTGATCGCGCTCGCCTCGGCGGCGGTGCTGGCGGGCTTCGTCTTCGGCTGGCCCAGCGCCTGGGCCGGCCACGAGCCGCTGCTCGAGCGCTGGCTCTCGCCCAGCCTCCCCGCGGCAGAGAAGGTCCCCTTCGCCGAATTCTCCCACGGTACCGAGCTGCTCTTCCAATTCATCGGCGGCATCGTGGTGGCTGGCGGCGGCTGCGGCCTGGCGTACCTGCTCTACAACGACAACCGCAGCACGGTGCCGGCGCGCCTGAAAGAAATGTTCCCGCGGGCCTGGGGCGTGGTCTTCAACAAGTACTACGTGGACGAGCTCTACCAGGCCACGGTGGTGCGCGGCTCGCTCTTCGTCAGCCGCGCCTTCTACTGGATCGACCAGAACCTCATCGACGCGCTGGTCAACTTCATGGGCCTCCTCGGCCGCGCCGTGGCCTACGTCGACGCGGCCATCGACAAATATCTGGTGGACGGCGCCGTCAACGGGCTGGCCTCGCTCACCTGGAACAGCGGCCGCACCCTGCGCCGCGTCCAGACCGGCCACATCCAGACCTACCTCTTCGGCGCCCTCGGCGGCGCCATCGTCTTCGTCATCCTTCAGTACGTGATCCGGTGACCCAAATGAACCAGACCACCTCCACGCTGCTCTCCTGGATCACCTTCATGCCGCTGCTCGGCGCGGTCGGCGTGCTGGCCGTCGTCGGCCTGCGCTCGGTGGGAACGCTCGCGAAGGAAGCCGCCGACCAGGCCTGCCGCGTCCTCGCCATGGTGGCCTCGGGCATCACCCTGGTGCTCGCGCTGGGGCTGTGGAAGGCCTTCGACCCGTCCAACCCGGGGCTTCAGTTCGTGCACCACACCCGCTGGATTGCCGCCTTCAACATCGAGTACTTCGTCGGCGTCGACGGGCTCTCCATCACGCTGGTGATCCTCTCCGCGCTGATCAGCTTCATCGCCACCATCGCCTCCATGCCCTGGTGGCCCGGCAACGCCCACCTCGACGAGCACCACTTCACCCAGCACGGCGTCGCCGGCTACATGGCGATGCTGCTCCTCTTGCAGACCGGCATGCTGGGCGTGTTCGTCGCCATGGACATGTTCCTGTTCTACGTCTTCTGGGAAGTGATGCTGCTGCCGATGTACTTCCTCATCGGCATCTGGGGCGGAGCGCGCAAGGAGTACGCCGCCATCAAGTTCTTCCTCTACACCCTGAGCGGGTCGGTGCTGATGCTGCTGGCCATCATCGGCCTCTACTTCAACAACCCGGCCCACACCTTCAACATGGTGGAGATGGCGAAGTTCGGCCGCGAGGGCGGCTACCTCTCCGCGCCGCTGGTGCTGGGCATGTCGTTCATGCGCGTCGCCTGGGTGGCGCTGTTCATCGGCTTCGCCATCAAGATTCCCATGTTCCCCTTCCACACCTGGCTGCCCGACGCGCACGTCGAGGCGCCCACACCCATCTCGGTGATCCTCGCCGGCGTCCTCTTGAAGATGGGCATCTACGGTATCTTGAGAATCAACTACGGCATCCTGCCGCAGGCGACGAAGTGGGCGGCCTACGCGATGGCCGTCTTCGGCTGCATCAACATCGTCTACGCGGCTTTCGTCTGCCTGGCGCAGAAGGATCTCAAGCGGATGATCGCGTACTCCTCCGTCTCGCACATGGGCTTCTGCCTGTTGGGGATGAGCGCCTTCACCCAGCAGGGCATCGACGGGGCGGTGCTCAACCTCTGGACGCACGGCCTGATCAGCCCGATGCTCTTCCTCATCGTCGGCGTCATCTACGACCGCGCCCACCACCGCAACATCGAAGGCTTCGGCGGGCTGGCGAAGCAGGTGCCGGAGTACGCGGGGCTTCTGGGGCTGGCCTTCTTCGCCTCGCTGGGCCTGCCCGGCCTCTGCGGCTTCGTCAGCGAGTTCACCGTCTTCCTCGGCTCGCTCGCCACCTGGCAGACGCTGACCATCATCTCGGCCCTGAGCGTGATCATCACCGCCGCGTACTATCTCTGGGCCATCCAGCGGATGATGCTGGGGAAGCTCAATCCTGCCTACGCCACGCTGCCTGACGTGAACTGGCGCGAGCGGCTCACGCTCTATCCGCTGGGCGCGCTGATCATCCTCTTCGGCTTCTATCCCGCCGCGATCATCAACCTGATCGAAGG
>DASRTX010000222.1:0-2199 GCA_035655715.1 Myxococcales bacterium
GCGGGAGCGCACCCTGACCAAGCGGGAAGAGGGGCTGGCGCAGCGGGAGCTGGCCCTGCGCGTCCGGGAGAACGAGGCCGGGCGGATGGAGCAGGAGCAGCGGGTCAAGCTGGAGCGGATCGCCGGGCTCACGTCGGAGGAAGCCAGGCGGGAGATTCTCCAGCACGTCGAGGACGAGGCCCGGGGCCAGGCGGCGGCGCTGGTGCGGGACATCAAGGACCAGGCCAAGCGCAACGCCGATCGGGAGGCCAGGCGGATCATCTCGATCGCCATCCAGCGGCTCGCGGCGGAGCACACCGCGGAGACCACGGTGGCCGCCGTGCCGCTTCCCAACGACGAGATGAAGGGCCGGATCATCGGCCGCGAGGGACGGAACATCCGCGCCTTCGAGACCGCCACCGGGGTGGACGTCATCATCGACGACACCCCCGACACCGTGATCGTGAGCTGCTTCGACCCGATCCGGCGGGAGGTGGCCCGGCGCTCGCTGGAAGCACTGATCCAGGACGGCCGGATACACCCGGGACGGATCGAAGAGATCGTGGCGAAGGTCCAGAAGGAGCTGGAGGTCCAGCTGGTGGAGCTGGGCGAGCAGGCCGCCTACGACACCGGGATCCACGGGCTGCACCCCGAGCTGATCAAGCTGATCGGCCGGATGCGCTACCGGACCTCGTACGGGCAGAACATCTACGACCACTCGAAGGAAGTGGCGTGGCTGGCCGGCATGCTGGCCGCCGAGCTCCACCTCGACGTCCAGCTCGCCCGCCGGGGCGGCCTGCTCCACGACGTCGGCAAGGTGCTCACCCATGAGGGCGAAGGGACTCACGTCGAGCTCGGGGTCGAGGTGGCGCGCCGGTACGGCGAGTCGGCCGCGGTGATCAACTGCATCCAGGCGCACCACGACGACGTGCCGCACGAGTCGGCCGAGTCGGTGCTGGTCCAGGCAGCCGACGCGATCAGCGGGGCGCGGCCGGGCGCTCGGCGCGAGGCGTTCGAGACCTACGTGAAGCGCCTGACCCGCCTGGAGGAGATCGCCAACGGGTATCCCGGGGTGGAGAAGTGCAACGTGATTCAGGCGGGCCGGGAAGTCCGCGTGGTGGTGACGCCGGAGCGGATCGACGACGGGGCGGCGGCCCAGCTCAGCGAGACCATCGCTCGGCGGATCGAGGGCGAGCTGCAGTATCCGGGACAGATCAAGGTCGTAGTCATCAGGGAGACGAGAGCCGTGGGCATTGCACGATGAGTGGACAGACGATGAGCGCGAAGATCCTCGACGGCGCCGCGCTGGCCAGGACCATCCGGGCTGAGGTCGGCGCCGCGGTCGCGAAGAACGCCGGCACCACCCCGCCCGGGCTGGCCGCGGTCCTGGTGGGCGAGGATCCGGCGAGTGCGGTCTACGTCCGGAGCAAGGGCAAGGCGTGCGAGGAGGCGGGGATGTACTCCGAGACGCACCGCCTCCCCAAGGAGACCACCGAGGCCGAGCTGCTCACGCTGGTGGATCGGCTCAATGCCGATCCCAGGATTCACGGCATCCTGGTGCAGCTCCCGCTCCCCAAGCAGATCGACAGCGAAAAGGTCCTCCGCCGGGTCGATCCCGAGAAGGACGTGGACGGCTTTCATCCGGTGAACGTGGGCAAGCTGGTCACCGGCGACCGCACCGCCTTCCGCCCCGCGACGCCGTACGGCGTACAGCAGATGCTGATTCGGTCGGGCATCGAGACCAAGGGCGCCCACGCGGTGATCGTCGGACGCAGCAACATCGTCGGAAAGCCGATGGCCAACCTGCTGATCCAGCAGGGCCCCGGCGGCGATGCCACGGTGACCGTCTGTCATTCGCGGACCCGGGATCTCCCGGCGGTCACCCGGAGCGCCGATATCCTGATTGCGGCGATCGGGAAGCCCGAGTTCGTTACCGCCGACATGGTACGCCCGGGCGCGGTGGTGATCGACGTTGGCATCAACCGGGTGGACGACACCTCACAGCCCAAGGGCTACCGTCTGGTCGGGGACGTGGCGTACGGCCCGGTGTCCGGGCTGGCGTCCTGGATTACTCCGGTGCCGGGTGGCGTGGTGCCGATGACGATCGCGATGCTGCTGCAGAACACGTTGCAGGCGTGGCAGCAGATCACCTCTCGCTAGCGTCCCCGCTGAACCCACGATGGCCGTCTCCCCTCAGCTCAGCCTGATCAGCCCGACGGA
>DASRTX010000223.1:0-7595 GCA_035655715.1 Myxococcales bacterium
GAGGCGCGCGCCGCGGCGCTGTGGAAGAAGGGCTGCGAGAACGGCGACACGCGCTCCTGCGCCATCGCCCGGGCCATTGCCCCGCGCCCGGCCGCTCCCAAGCCGGTCGTTCCCGTGTCTGCGACCGACCCGCACGACAACACCGCGGGGTTCGCGCTGGTGGGTCTGGCTGCCGTGGCGGCGGGCGGCGCGGTGATCATGGCGATGCCCGAACCCGACCACAGGAGCGCCGGCTCGAGCCGGCACGGGCTGACGGAGGCCCAGGCGCGGCAGGGGTCGTCGAAGAGCGGCTTCGTGTTCGCGCTGAGCGCGGCGGCGGTCCTCTCCGCCACCACCGGCCTGGTGGTCTTGTTCTCGCACCATCCTCAGAAGGACCCGGAGAAGCCGAAGGTCAGCGTCGGCGTGAACCCGGCGGGCCTGGTCGTCTCCGGCACGATGCCCTGAGATCACCGCAGTTTCGGGGACACCATACGATCGATGACGTATGGTGTCCCCGACTTCCGTCCATCCACACACCTTTGCGGCCGCCGGCGCTTGAACGTACATCGCCCCGTGCGGCACACTTCAAAAGTGCACTATCTTACGGAGGCCCTCGTCATCGAGGACGATCCCGATGCGCGGCGTCTGGTTTCCGGCTGCCTGCGTGGGATGGGGCTGCACGTCGTGGAGGCGGCCAGCGCCGGCGAAGGCGCGGCGCTGCTCGAGCAGATGACGCCCGACGTGGTCTGCCTGGACCTCCGGCTCCCCGACGAGAACGGGCTTGCGCTGTGCGAGCGGATGCGCGCCTCGGCTCGCTTGCGCGACATCCCGGTGGTCGCCGTCACCGCGCTGTCCAGGCCCATCGATCGCGCGCGGGCGGAAGTGGCTGGCGTCGACGACTACGTGACCAAGCCATTCCGGGCCTCGGCGCTCACCGCGTCGGTGCGCGAGCTGATCGCGCTCTCCGCCGTCGCAGCCAGCTAGACCAATTCCCGGATCATCGAGGTCACGTCGTCGAGATCCACCGGCTTGACCAGGTGCAGGTCGAAGCCCGCTTCGCGAGTGCGCTCCCGGTCCGCCGCCTGGCCGTACCCGGTCACTGCCACGAGCCTCACCCGCGACAGGCCGGGGAGGACCTTGAGCCGTCGCGCCAGCTCGAACCCGTCCATCACCGGCAGGCCCAGATCCAGGAGCGCGATCTCAGGCGCGAAGGCCGGCGCCACGCGGAGCGCAGCCGGCCCGTCGTACGCCGTCTCCACCTCGTGTCCCAGCCCGCGCAGTGCGTCGGCGAGCAGCAGCGCGGCGTCCTCGTTGTCGTCCACCAGCAACACGCGGCGCGGCGGTCCCGCCTCGGGGCGGGGTGGGGGGCGCCCCTGGGCGCGCGGGATCCCGGCGCTGAGCGCCGGCAGTCTCACGGTGAAGGTGCTGCCTCGTCCGGGGCCGTCGCTGCGCGCCGCGACCGTGCCGCCGTGCATGGCGGTGAGGCTGTGCACGATGGCAAGTCCCAGCCCCAGCCCGCCCTGCACGCGATGCATCTCGCGCGGCCCCTGCACGAACAGGTCGAACACGCGCGGGAGCAAGTCGGCGGCAATGCCCATCCCGTCGTCGCTGACCTCGATGCGCGCCCAGGGCCCTTCGCGGGTGGCGCGGACCGCGATGTGGCCGCCGCGATCGGTGTACTTGGCGGCGTTGGTCAGGAGGTTTCCCAGGATCTGCTGCAGGCGGGCCGGGTCGCCCTCCACGCCAAGATCCCGCTCCACCTCCACGTCCAGATGGTGCGCCCGCCCTTCGAGCAGGGGGCTGGCCAGCTCGACCGCGCCCTGCACCAGCGCCTGGACTTCCACAGGGCGGCGGCGCAGCTCGACGTTGCCTCGCGTCACCCGGGCCACGTCGAGCAGATCGTCCACCAGGCGCATCAGATGCTGGACCTGTCGCTCGATCAGCGCGCGCTCGCGCTCGCCGCCGTCGAGGCCCCGGGCGCGCAGCAGCTGCAGCGCCGTCACCATCGGCGCCAGCGGGTTGCGCAGCTCGTGTCCCAGGACGGCGAGGAACTCGTCCTTGGCGCGGTTGGCCGCCTCCGCGGCCGCGCGCAGCGCGTCCACCTTCTGCCGCGCCTGCACCTGCTCGGTGACGTCGGTGGCTACCACCATCGAGCCCATCACGCTGCCTTCGGGGCCCCGCAGCGGCTGCAGCACGTAGTTGAACCAGTGATCGGCGGGCGCGCTGTCCCCCGGTCCCCGGATGGGAATGTGCATCTCGGTGATGGTCTGCGTCTCCCCCAGTGCATAGGCCCGATCCAGGCTGGCGAAGACGGAGTGATCGGCGGGCAGCTCGGAAAAGATCTCCCGCACCGGCTTCCCGGCGAAGCCTGCGCGTCCCACCATGTCCTCGTACCGCGGGTTGGCGATCTCGCAGACGTGTTGCGGCCCGTGGTAGATCGCCAGCGCCACGGGCGCCTGCAAGAAGGTGAGGTGCAGCCGCTGCCGTTCGCGCTCCCGCTCTTCCTGCGCGCGGCGCAGCTCGGTCACCTCGTACCAGGAGGTCACCGCCCCGGTGATCTTGCCGGCGGCATCGCGCAGCGGCCCGGCGTTGACCTGCACGCACGCACGGCTTCCGTCGGGTCGCCTGAACTCGAACGACACGGCGCGGAGCGTCTCGCCGCGCAGGCCGCGCAAGAGCGGGTACTCCGCCGAGGTCAGGGCGCGCCCCTGCTCGTCCCAGACGGAAAAGGTCCGATCGTAGCTGCCGGGCCCGTCGAGCTGCGGAATCGGTCCGCCGAAGATCTCCCGCGACGCCGGGTTGGCGTAGGCGATCCGCCCCTGCGCGTCGGCGATCATCACGCCCGCGGGAAGCTGCTCGAGGATGGCGTGGAGCCGCTGCCGTTCCTCCTCGGCGCGCCGGTGCACCTCCTGATCCCGCCGCAGCCGCGCGCGCTCCGCCTCCAGCCGCTTGAGATCGGTGATGTCCTGGGCCGTGCCCGCGACGCGCGCCGCCGATCCCGAGCCGCCTTTCTCGCAGGTGCCGAGCACCAGCAGCGTGCGCAGGCCATCGCCCGGGACGGGCACGTCGATCTCTTGTAGAAACGGCTCGCCCGAGTCCCGCGCGCGCGTCATCGCCGCGCGCATGCGCTCGCGATCGGCCGGTTCGAGCCGCGGCAGCAGATCGCGGAGCGCTTCTTCGGGAGGGCAGGGCGGGACGCCGAAGACGCGGTACATCTCTTTGGAGGCCCAGATGGCGCCGGAGTCCAGGTCCCATTCCCAGCTGCCCAGCCGCGCGATTCGCTGCGCGTCGGCCAGCAGCCGCTCGGTCCGTTCGAGCCGCGCCGTCACCTGGATGACGCTGTCGCTGCCGTGCGGATGCACTCCGGAACCATAGCCGGTGCGTGCGTTTCATCCGCTGCTGGCAGTCAGGGGAGCGTTACAAATGAAACGGCATCTCACGCCCCGGCGCGATGCAGCGGCTGTCGCCGCCCGTGCCCAAATTTCTCGCATGGCCAACATCAAGCATCCCCAGGGACAGGCCGGCGGCCAGCCCATCGGCAGCCGGCAGGGCGGCGCTCCGGACGCTCCGAAAGAGACCGAGCTCAACGAGCAAGGCCGCGCGCACTCCACCCGCACCGAGCGGGGCAAGCTGAGCCGCAATCCCGACCTCAACCAGGCCGACAACTCGCGTGGGTCGCAAGATCAGACGCAGGGGTCTCAGACCGGGTCTGAGATCGACGACATTCCCGAACCCTGAGCGCGCGCGAAGCGCAGCGGCCCCTTGCTCAGCCGCTCCACGACATGGCAGATGCTCAGGCTGCGGACGAGCGAGAGGATGCGGGCGCGGTCGTCCTCCGGCAGCTCGTCGAAGGCCATCAAGAGTTCGCGCGATTCGTCGGTCAGCTCGGGGGTCATGGGGCCAGGATGAGCAAGCCGCGTGCCGCCGAGCTGCCCTACCCTGAAAGCCTGTGCCACCGCTGCGCGGCGCCGCCGCGCTATGTCCAGACGGACACTAGTATTTTCATCCTTTGCCCACTGCTCCCGCAAAAGTACCCACCGCAGCCGGTGCGGAGCTGTCCGCTCTTCCGGCCCCGCCTGGACGCCTGAATTTCGTACAGGAGTGTCCGGTGCAGCTCAGTTCATCTTGCGGTACACGCCCACCACCAGGCCGAGGATCTGCGTCTCGCGGAACTCCTCGCGGCTGACGTAGATGGGCTTGTGGCGCGGGTTCGAGGGCTGGAACCGGATGCGATCGCCCTCCGGGTAGTAGCGCTTCACCGTGGCCTCGTCGTCGATCATCGCCACCACGATCTCGCCGGAGTCGGCCTGGGGCTGCTTGCGGACGAAGATGTAGTCGCCGTCGAAGATGCCGTCGCCGATCATCGAATCGCCGGACACGCGGAGCGCGAACACGCGCCGGCCGCTCTCGCCCAGCAGCATGCTGTCGATTCGAACGTGGTCGGTGATGTTTTCTTGCGCGAGCATGGGCTCGCCGGCCGCCACCTTGCCCAGCAGGGGGATCTCCACCACCTCGCCGCCGTCCACGGCGGTGAGCTCGCGGCGGGCGGAGGGCTTGGCGAACCGCGGGCCCTGCGAACGGCCGCCCTCGATGACGCTGAGCGCGCGGCTCTTCAACTCGCCGCGCATCAGATATCCCTTCCGTTCCAGCGCCTTCAGGTGATCGTTGACGCCGTTGGTGGAGCGGATGCCGAAGTGCTCGCCGATTTCGCGGATGGTGGGCGGATAGCCCTGATCCTGGATGCTCTTCTTGATGAAGGAGAGGATCTTGTCCTGGCGTTCGGTCAAGGGCTCGGTCATGGCGGAGGCAACCCTACTGAACGGGTGCGCACTGGTCAAGTTTTCAGCCAGGTAGCGTGCCGCTTCAAGGCATGAGCTTGAAGATTCGGAGCGGTGGTCCGGCTGCCAAGTAGAGGGACTCGGTGCCGCCAAAGGCGATGGCCTTTCCGTCGAGGATCCGCGTCGCCCCGACGCCCAGCCCGACCCCGTCCCATGCATCGAAGTCTGCGGCCGTCGCCGGAGTCCCGCTGTTCGAGCGGAAGAGCAGGACGCCGGCTGCCCCGTCGTAGCCGACGTACAAGTGGGCGCTGGTCGCGATCAAGAGCGAGATGGGTCCGGTGCCCGGACTCGAGACGGCCTGCCACACGCTCCCGTCGAACGACCAGAGCTGCGGCCCCGCTGCGGTGTTGCGCGCCAGGTAGAGGCGGCCGTTGAACTGCACCAAGCCCGGCACGGCCCGGTCCGCCGGCAGGAAGTCCGAGGTCTTCGTCGTCGTGATCGAGGTCTGCGCGCTCCACCCCGGCGGCGTGCAGCTGGTCCACCCTCCCAAGGCCGCGCGCCGCGAACAGCCGGTGGCGTTGGCGGCGTACAGCGACCCGCCGAACGCGGCCATCGAGTCGATGAGCGTGGTGCCCGAGCTCGCCACTCCCAGGGTGGACGGCTCCACCGATTGGGCGCCGCCGGTGAAGGAGAAGATCACCGGCTTGGGGGTTGGATTGGCGGCGAACCCGACGAAGAGCGCGTTGCCCAGGCCTGCAACGGATGTGACGCCGCGCAGGCCGCCCTGCAAGGCGAGCGTCGTCGGCGCGAAGAGCGACGCGGCCGCGGTGTCGCTGCTGAGGTAGACGTGGCGGAGCTTGGAGGAGCTGACGGGGCTGCGTGCCCCGGTGGCGAAGAGTTGCTCCGTCCCTCCGAGGACGACGGACTGGAACATGCCGCGTCCGTCCTCGTTGTCCGGTCCGCAAGAATCCTGGTCCGGGGTGCAGCCCGGAAAGCCGAGCGTGTGCCAGGGCCCGGCGAAGGCGCTGTCGTTGTTGCCCGGATCCGCCGGGAAGGTGAACGAGACCGGCTCGGGCGCGGTCCCATCGGGGTTCATGCGCACGGCGCTCCTGCCGTCGGCGCTGGGGCCGAGGTAGACCTTGCCCGCGTAGGCGAAGACGTAGGAGAAAGCGGCGCCGTCGCCGAAGGGATCCTGCGCGATGGGGGCCGCCTGCGCGATCAAGGTCGAGGCACCGGCACTGTCGGTCACCGGTGCTCCGGTGACGTCGTCCGCGCCGGCCGCGGTGGATGCGATCTGGAGGCCACCGCCCGCGGTGGCGAGATAGCGCCAGGCGAACGCCACGGTCTGCCCCGCGCCGATCCACGAGGCCGTGGGTGTGGAGAGGAGCTGGACTCCTGCGCCGCCGGTGAGGGCGATCGTGGGCTGCACGCCATGGGCACCGGCGAGGCCAACGTTGGTGACTGCCAGCGTCACCGTGAACGAATCGCCGATGGGCACCGCAGGGGGCGCTTGCAGGGTGGCGGAGAGCACCGCGCCCACCGCCACCACCTCCACGGTCACGCCCGACGATGCGGAGAGCGCACGGCCGTCCACCTCGTCGGCGCCGGAGACTGGGAGGCCGAGGTGCAGCGTGCCGGTGTCCGTCGCGTGCACGCGCCAGACCAGATGCAGCGACGAGCCGCCGTCGAGGGCGACATCCTCGGAAGGCCGCTGGACGACCCCGGCGGTTCCCGTCTGCGTCGGATCTCCGGCGCACACGTCCAGCGCCGCCATCTGCCCGGTGTTGGAGACGACCTGGTCCACGGTGAAGTCCTCTCCGACGACGACCCGGGTTGGAGCGGAGGCCAGAGCGCTCAGCGAAGCGGGAAGGGCATCCACGGCGCGGAATGCCGCTGCGCGCGCGCCCTCGCCGAACGGTCCCTCGACGGAGACGCCGTAGGTGCCGGCGGCAAGGTCGCCGGGCACCGTGGCGGAGAGCGTCCGCGCGTCCACCCAGCGGACGTCGGCCAACTCGGTGGCGCCCAGGAAGGCGCGGAACTCCGCGTCTACCGAGAGGGAGCCGCCGCTGCCCAGGTGCTGCACCGCCGAGGGATAGAACGCATCGCCGTGCAGCAGCACCGTGGTCCGCGCGCCGACGTACTTGGCGGCCGGATCCACGGAGGCGGGGGCCGGCGGCGGTGGCGGCGCGGAGATACGCGCGCAGGCCGCCGCGCAGGCGAGCAGGGCGCTAGCGGATCTCAAGACGCACTCCCGCGAAGAGCGACAGCGTCCGCAGCGGACCGGTGAGGTTGGGAAGATCTGCCGAGGCGAGCCAGCCGGCGCGCGCCTCGAGGAACGGGACCGCCCTGCCGAAGGGGCGCTCGATGCCCGCCGCGGCCTGGAGGCCGGGCACGACGGTGAACGCGCGCCGGGAAGGCGTTCCCTGGAGGCTGGCGCTTGCCCAGTACGCGCCTGCGCTCGGGCCTCCGGCGACCCACAGCGCGGCACGGTCGCCGAGGCGCGCCCGCCAGGTGCCCGACAGGTGCAGCATCAAGAGATCGACGCGGGAGCGGGCCACCGCATCGGCAGCGCTGCCCACCTGCTCCTCCCGCGAGTGCGCGACGTAATCGGCCTCCAGCGCGGCGCCCAGCTCCGGACCGAAGCGCGGCGTCCGCAGCGATGCTTCCACGCCGAGCAGCGGTGCAGAGAAGCCGGAGAAGTCGGAGAGGAGCCCGGCTTTGGCGCTCAACGCTACATCGCGATCGAGCGCCGGCGCTGGCACGATTTCCGGAGGCGCGAGGGCCGGCGCGGGCGCGACCGCCACCGGTGTCGGAGCCGGAAGCGGCGGCGGCGGGACG
>DASRTX010000224.1:0-3632 GCA_035655715.1 Myxococcales bacterium
TCTGGGCGGCCGCGCGGTCACCGCGCTCCCAATCCGGGCCACGTCCTTCACCAGCTCTCGCGCCCGGGCCCGCAGCCGCTCCAGCTGAGCGGTGAGCTCACGCTTGCGCTCGCGGCCAAAGGGCCGGTCGTCGAGCTCCAGCAGGAACTCCCCGAGGACCTCGTCCAGGCCGCGCTCCACCTGATCGATGTGGTTCTTGAAGAAGACGAAGGAGCGCCGGATGTCCTCCAGCGTCATGCCCTCGTCCATCAGCGACTTGATCAGGTGGATGCGGCGGACCGCGGCGGCAGGATAGAGCCCCCTGGAGCCGCGATGCTTGCCCTTCTCTCCCACCCGGCGGCTGCGCGGCAGGAGGCCCAGCTGCACGTACTTGCGGAAGGTGGCCTGGGCCAGCTTTACGCCGCGCGGCGCGAAGAACTCGACGATCTGGCCGGCGGAGATGCCGGCCACATATTGCGCCTCGAGCGCGTCGAATTCGTCGCCTTCGCGCTGCGCCATCGCCACCTCGATCACAGGTGCCGCCCGCTCCTTCCCCATCCCGCCCCGCCGGCGATGCGTTGAGTAGCATCGCGTGAATGCATTCGCAGGAGTAGCGTATCTTGAGTAGCGTGTCAACACGCCGCGGGACGGAGGAGTCGGGAGTGACCGGTGCGACGCCGCCAGACGGGGCGGGGTCACTGCGTCAGGTCGATGTCCAGGCGGTGCTCCACGCCTTCCTTGACGTTCACCTCCGCGGCGCGCCAGTGCTCGATCCGCGGCGAGCCGATGCGGATGGTGTGCTTTCCCGGCGGCAGCTCGACCACCAGCGGCGTGACGCCCCGCAGGCTGCCGTCGACGTACACCTCCGCATCCACGGGCCGCGAGGTCACGCGCAGATCGCCATGGGATTTCCACGGGAGTCCGATGCCGGAATGCAGGAGCCATTCGGTCCGCTGCGGCGCCGCGAGGATCAGCACCAGCGGCAGCGCCAGGAAGAGCAGCGCCCCGGTGACCGCCACGATCTTCAGCATCCGCCGGCGCGGCGGCGGCACGGCGGCAAAGAGAGGCGGGGACGGCTGCACCCGGCGGAAGTCGGTGCCGGAGGGGCGGCCGGCGGGCGGCGGATCCGAGCGTGGCGCCTCGCCAGGGCTGGTCTTCCGCTCCACCAGCGCGTCCCAGGCGTAACGGCGCAGCCACTCCGCGAGCTCCCGGTCGGGGTCGGTGGGAGGCGGGCAGGCGTGGATCAATGCGGCCGCCATCTCGGAGGCCGACTCGAAGCGGTCGCGCGGCTTCTCCGCCGTCGCCCGGTCGACGACGGCGCGCAAGGCCGGCCCGCAGCTCAGGTCGGCGGCTTCGGCGATCACCCGGCCCAGCGCGAAGATGTCGGCCTCGGGCCCCACCTTCTTGTCCCGGGCCTGTTCCGGCGCCATGTACCCCAACTTGCCCTTGGGGCCGGCCCCGGGGTGCATCAGCTCCGCATTGCCAACGGCGCGCGCCACGCCGAAGTCGCCCAGGTAGACGGCGCCCGATCGCGAAAGCAGCACGTTGTCCGGCGACACGTCGCGATGCACGACGCCCATCGGCTTCCCATCTCGCCCCAGCGCCGTGTGCGCCGCGTGCAGCGCGTGCGCGACCTGCGCGCCGATGTGCGCGGCCAGGGCCTCCGGCAGCACGGCGTTCTGCCGCCGCGCCAGCTTCAGCACGGTGCGCAGCGACGCCCCGTCCACGAACTCCAGCACGAAGACGGGGCCGTGCTCCTCGGTCTCCAGGTAGTCGAGCGCCGCGACGATGCCAGGGTGGTGCAAGAGGCCCACCACCCGCGCTTCGTCAGCCAGCATGGTGGCGACGCGCGCGTCGCCCAGGCGCTCCGGCGCCAACACCTTGAGCACTACGCGGCGCCGGAATGCGCCGTCACCCTGCAACTCGGCCAGCCAGACCTCCCCCATCCCGCCGAGCCCCAACCGCTGCTCGAGCAGATACCGCCCGCCGATGCGTTCGCCTGCTTGCAGAGTCGTCGCCTCCAGGGCTTCCGGGGCAGGGCGTTCCTTGACACACCCCCCTGCGTACTTACTGTACCGCCGCACCGCGGCAGAACCCTAGAGGCGGCCGCGAAAAAGTTTTCAGGAGACAGAGAGAAAATGGCGAAAAAGATCATCGGCATCGACCTGGGCACGACCAACTCCGTTGTGGCGATCATGGAAGGCCGCGATCCCAAGGTGATCGAGAACGAGGAAGGCAGCCGGATCACGCCGTCGGTGGTGGGCTTCAGCAAGGACGGCGAGATCCTGGTCGGACAGGTGGCCCGGCGTCAGGCCATCACCAACCCGGAGAACACCGTCTACTCGATCAAGCGGTTCATGGGCCGCAAGTACGAGGAGACGACCACCGAGCAGAAGCGCGTTCCCTACCACGTCGTCAAGGGCGACAACGGCGACGCGGCCGTGGAGGTCCAGGGCAAGAAGTGGAGCCCGCCCGAGGTCAGCGCGAAGATCCTGCAGAAGCTCAAGAAGGCGGCGGAGGACTACCTCGGAGAGAAGATCACGGAGGCCGTCATCACGGTGCCCGCGTACTTCAACGACGCCCAGCGGCAGGCCACCAAGGACGCCGGCCGCATCGCCGGGCTGGACGTGAAGCGCATCATCAACGAGCCCACCGCAGCCGCGCTCGCCTTCGGCATGGACAAGGCGCTCAAGAAGGACATGAAGATCGCCGTCTATGACCTGGGCGGCGGCACGTTCGACATCTCCATCATCGAGATCGCCGACGTCGAGGGCGAGAAGCAGTTCGAAGTGCTCGCCACCAACGGCGACACCTTCCTCGGCGGCGAGGACTTCGACCAGCGCCTCATCGACTACATTGTCACGGAATTCAAGAAGGACCAGGGCCTCGACCTGTCGAAGGACGTGCTCGCGCTCCAGCGCCTGAAGGAAGCCGCTGAGAAGGCGAAGATCGAGCTCTCCTCCTCGCAGCAGACCGAGCTCAACCTGCCCTACATCACGGCGGACCAGACCGGGCCGAAGCACCTCGCGATCAAGATCACGCGTGCCAAGTTCGAGTCGCTGGTCGATGAGCTGATCCAGCGCACCATCGAGCCCTGCCGCATCGCCATCAAGGATGCGGGCGTCAAGCTCTCCGACATCGATGACGTGATCCTGGTCGGCGGACAGACGCGCATGCCCAAGGTCGTCGACAAGGTGCGCGAGCTGTTCGGCAAGGAGCCGCGGAAGGACGTGAACCCGGATGAGGCGGTCGCCGTCGGCGCTGCGATCCAGGCGGGCGTCCTGAAGGGCGACGTCAAGGATGTGCTCTTGCTCGACGTGACGCCCTTGTCGCTCGGCATCGAGACCCTGGGCGGCGTGATGACCAAGCTGATCCAGAAGAACACCACCGTGCCCACCAAGGCGCAGCAGGTGTTCTCGACCGCCGAGGACAGCCAGACTGCGGTCACGATCCACGTGCTCCAGGGCGAGCGCGAGATGGCGCGGGCGAATAAGTCGCTCGGCCAGTTCAACCTGACCGACATACCGCCTTCACCGCGGGGCTTGCCGCAGATCGAAGTGACGTTCGACATCGATGCGAACGGGATCCTGCACGTCTCCGCGAAGGACAAGGCGACCGGCAAGGAGAACAAGATCAAGATCCAGGCGTCGAGC
>DASRTX010000225.1:0-4237 GCA_035655715.1 Myxococcales bacterium
CGAACAGGCCCCACAGGCCGTAGACCACGCTGGGAATGCCGGCGAGCAGCGAAATGGGAAAGGAGACGATGGACCGCAGCGCCGGCGGCGCCATCTCGGTGAGAAAGAGCGCCAGGCCCAGCGAAACCGGCACCGCCAGCACCAGCGCCACCGCGCTCGTCACCAGCGTTCCGTAGATGTACGGCGCGGCGCCGAACAGGTCCCGCGTGGGGTCCCAGGTGGTGCGGGTGACGAAGTCCTTCACCCCGGTGTGGGCCAGGGCCGGCCCGCCAATGCGCCAGAGCTCCGCCAGGATCAACCCGGCGACCAGCAGGACGCTGAGGCCGAGCGCGATCAGCAGCACCGCCCAGGCGCGGTCGGGCAGGTTGGCGGAAGCGGGGGCGTCCACCTCCGGCCGCCCCGGCTCACGCACCGCCACCTCAGTGGCTGGAAGCGAGGATTGGCTTTCCATTCACCGTCATTCCCTTCAGGGTCTGCTCCACTTTCTGCACCACGGCCTTGGGCAGCGGCGCGTAGTCGAGCGCTGCCGCATCTTTCTGACCCTCGTGCTCCGCCCACCAGAGGAACTCGAGCAGGGCGTCGCCCTTCTGCGCGTTTTGCTGGTCGCGGTAGACCAGCAGATAGGTGAAGGCCGCGATGGGATAGGCGTCCTTGCCGGGCTGGTCGGTGATCGAGACGCGGTAGTCGTCGGGGATGGTGGCCTTCGCCGCCGCCGCCGAGACTCCTTCCAGCGTGGGCTTCACCCATTGGCCGTCGTGGTTGCGCAGCTCCGCGGTGGGCAGCTTGTTCTGGTTGGCGTAGGCCAGCTCCACGTAGCCGATGGCTCCCTCGGTCTGCTTGACCACGCCGGTCACGCCCTCGTTGCCCTTCCCGCCGAGGCCCGCGGGCCAGTTGACGCTGGTGCCCTTCCCCGGGCCCGCCTTCCACTCGGGCGACACCTTCGCGAGGTAGTCGGTGAAGATGTTCGTCGTCCCCGAACCGTCGGATCGGTGCGCCACCGTGATGGCCATGTCCGGCAACTTCGCGCCCGGGTTCTCCTTCTGCATCGCCGGATCGTTCCACCTGGTGATCTTGCCCAGGTAGATGGCCGCCAGCGTCTCGGGAGCGAGGCGCAGCTCCTTCACGTCCGGCAGGTTCCAGACGATCACCACCGCGCCCATCACCGTGGGGATGTGCTGGACGCCCTGCGCCTTCTGCAGCTGCTCGTCGGTGAGCGGCGCGTCGCTGGCGCCGAAGTCCACCGTCTTCTCGGTCACCTGCTTGATGCCGCCGCCCGAGCCGATGGACTGGTAGTTGATCTGCACGTCCGGGTGCAGCTTGTTGTAGGCGCTGAACCACTTCGAATAGATGGGGAAGGGAAAGGTCGCGCCCGCACCGTTGATCAAGAGCTTGTCGGCGAACGCGGCGCCGCTCAGGGCGAAGGCGGCTCCAATGGCCAGGATTGTCTTCTTCATGTGCGCTCCTTGTAGGTCCTGCGTGTGACAGCTCGGTGACGAAGAGGCAGCGATTCAGTGCCGTCGAGCGGCCATCACTTCTCCGCGGGATCGACCAGCCGGTATCCGGCGCCCCGCACCGTCTCGAGCAGGTCACGCGCCGGACCGAGCTTCTCGCGCAGCCGCTTCACGTGCGTATCCACCGTGCGGGTCTGCGTCTCCGGCGAGAGCCCCCACACCTCGTCGAGCAGTTGCTGGCGCGACTGGACGCGGCCGGCGCGCGCGATCAGCGAGAGCAGCAGCTTGAACTCCAGCGCGGTGAGGCCGATCTCCTCCTCCGCCACGTAGGCCCGGTGGGAATCGATGTCGATCTTGATGGGCCCTGCCTGCGTCCTCGCCGGCGCGCGGTCGTCCGGCGCATGCCGGCGGAGCACCGCCCGGATCCGCAGGATCAGCTCACGGACGCTGAAAGGTTTGGTGACGAAGTCGTCCGCGCCCAGCTCGAATCCCAGCACGCGGTCGATCTCCTCGCCGCGCGCCGTCAGCATCATCACCGGCACGTGCGCGGTGCGCGGACTGGTCTTGAGCTGCTTGCAGATCTCGGTGCCCCTCACGTCGGGCAACATGAGATCCAGCAGGACCAGGTCCGGGACGCGCTGCTCGATGCGCGTTCGGGCCTGCTCGCCGTCGTACGCCACAGAGGGCTCGAACCCTGCCTGCTTCAGCCCGAACTCGAGCACCTTGACGATGTCGGGCTCGTCTTCGACGACCAGGATCTGTGGCCTCGCCATGTCCGCCGTAGATAGCGGACGCAGGTGACGGGCCCGTGACGGGCCGGCAAACTGATCGCGGCGATCAGCGCCGCTCGCCTTGGACGGATGGAAGGCGTACTCTCGCCGGCGTCCGCGCTCGATCCAGTCGGGAGGCTGAGATGAACCGACTTGTTCTGCGAGGGGCCGCGGCCGGCCTGCTGGTGCTCGCCGCCTGCGGCCGTGGCCAGACCAGCTCCAGCTCCTTCGCCTATGTGGGCAACAACGATCTCAGCAGCGTCTCGGTCTTCCACATCCAGCAGGACAGCGGGATGCTGACGCTGCTCAAGACGGTGGATACGCCGGGAGGAGGCGCCACCTACTGCGAGCTCGCTCCCTCCGGCCGCTTCCTCTTCGTCAGCGGCCAGTTCGGAAACCTGCTCTCGACCTACGCCCTCGACGCGGCGGGCATGCCCACCCTGGTCGCCGGCTCGGCCATCCCCACCGGGATCAACCCGCACAATCTGGCGACCGACCCATCCGGCCGTTTCCTCTACGTCGCGGATACCAGCTCCAACACCGTGACTGGATTCGCGGTCGCGGCGAGCGGGACGCTGACGCCGGTGCCTGGGTCGCCTTTTCCGGCCGGCAGCACACCGTACGACGTCAAGGTCGCCGCGTCCGGCAAGTTCGCCTATGCCGTCAACCGCGATTCCGAGGACGTTTCCGCCTACGCCGTCGATTCCGCCACCGGCGCGCTCAGCCCCATTGCCGGCCAGCCGTTCCGGATCGGCTGCACCCGGCCACCCTGCGGCCCCCGCGCCATCGAGTTCTCGCCGGATGGGAAGTTCGCTTTCCTTCCCGATCGGTTCTCCAGCCAGGTCTCGGTCCTGGCGGTCGACGTCGGGACCGGCGCGCTGGCCGCGGCGCCCGGCTCGCCCTTCGCCGCCGGACAGGATCCGCGCTCGGCGGCGGTGGATGCCAGCGGCCGCCACCTCTACGTCGCCAACACCGTCTCCAACGACGTCACCGCGTACTCGATCGATGCGAGGACCGGCGCGCTCACGCAGTTGTCCGGGTCGCCCTGGCCCGCCGGCGCTGTGCCGCTCGGCCTCGAGATCGACGAATCCGGCCGCTACCTCTACAGCGCGAACAGCGGGTCCAACAGCGTCTCCATCTTCCACATCGACGGATCCACCGGAGGGCTTTCGCCCGCGGGAACCGTCGCGACTCCGGGGTCGGCGTTCTCCATCACGCTGAAATGAAGGCCGCGCCTCTACGCCGAGGCCGGAAGCCGGCGCCCCTTCCAGATCAGATACAGCGCCGGATAGACGATCAGCTCGAGCAGCGCCGAGGTGACCACGCCGCCCACCATCGGCGCGGCGATGCGCTTCATCACGTCCGCGCCCGTGCCGTGCGACCAGAGGATGGGCACCAGCCCCACCACGATGGTCGCCACCGTCATCATCTTGGGGCGGATGCGCTTGACCGCGCCGTGGACCACCGCCTCGCGCGCGTCCTCGGCGGTGGCAGGCTTGCGCTCCTTCCAGGCCAAATCCAGGTAGAGCAGCATGACGATGCCCGTCTCGGCGTCGAGGCCCGCCAGCGCGATCAGCCCCACCCAGACCGCGACGGAGAGGTTGTATCCGAGGATCCAGAGCAGCCAGAAGGCGCCCACCAGCGAAAAGGGCACCGCGAGCATGACCAGCAACGCTTGCACCGTGCTGCGCGAGTTGAAGTAGAGCAGCAGGAAGATGATGAACAGCGTGACAGGCACGACCAGGGCGAGGCGGGCCTTCGCGCGCTCGAGGTAGCGATACTGGCCCGCCCACTCCAGCCGGTATCCCGGAGGAACCTTCACCTTCTCTGCCACCGCCTTGCGCGCGTCGCGCACGTAGTCGTCGATCGGCCGTGCCGTGTCGGCGAAGACGTATCCAGCGAGCTGGCCGTTCTCGTCGCGCAGCATGGAGGGACCCGTGCGCAGCTGGAGGTTCGCCACCTGGCTCAATGCGATCTGCGCTCCCTCCGGGGTGGCCACGCGCACGCGCCCCAGGG
>DASRTX010000226.1:0-32440 GCA_035655715.1 Myxococcales bacterium
CCTTGACCTGCCTGGCGGTCTGGAGCGCCGTGGAGCACGCCGCGCGCCCCTCGCGCCGGCGCGCGGCGCTCACCGGACTCGTCGCCGGGCTGGCCGTGCTGACCAAGTGGCTGGTCGGCCTGCTTCCCTTCGCGGTCTGGGCGGTGCTGCTGCGCAGGCGGCGGGAGCGGTGGCCGGATCTGCTGATCGGCCTCGCCGTCTGCGCCATGGTGGCGGCGCCGTGGCAGATCTACGTAGCCCACGCCTTCCCGGCAGAGGCGGCGTTCGAGGCCGCGCATCGCACACGGCACCTCTTCGAGCCGCTCGACGGACACGTGGGTAGCGCGCTCTTCTATCTGATCCGCATCCCGCGCACGTTCGGCGAGGCCTGTCCGCTGGCGCTCCTGTGGTTCTGCTGGAAGCGGCGCGAGCCGGCCTTGATCGCCTGGGCGGCGCTGCCGTACGCCTTCTTCGGCGCCGTCGCCACCAAGATGGAGAACTACGCCATGCCGGCGGCGCCTGCGATGGCGCTGATGATCGGCTGGGCGGCGGTCGGAGCGTGGCGGTGGCGCGCTTTCTGGATGCGCGCGTTCGCCGCGGCGTTGGTGGCGCTTCCGGTGCGCTACGCCGTCGAGCGCTGGAAGCCGTTTCATCGCTTCGAGGAGGAGCGCGCCGTCGCGCGGACCGTGCGTGCGCTGCCCGCGGGCCAGGTGCTGGTGATCGGGGCGCAACACTTCATCGAGGCCATGTTCTACGGCGATCGAGCTGCGTACCTGGAGGTCCCCGATTCCACGACGCTGCAGCGGCTGCGCGCGGAAGGGTGGCGCGTGGAGGGCGGGCCGTGAACCGCGCCGCAGTCCTGGTCCTGGCCGGAGCGTTGCTGGCCGCACCCTGGGCGGGGCACATCGACGACACCGACGCGCAGCTCTACCAGGTGCTGGCGCGCAACATGGCGGCAACGCACCGGTGGCTGGAACCAGGGCTGCCCCCCAGCTCGGCACGGCCCTTCCGCGAGCACCTCCCCTTCGGTCTCTGGCCCTATGCGGCCGCGGTGCGCGCCGCGGGAGAGCGCGCACTTCCCTGGATCGCGGCGGCCTTTTCGCTGCTGACGGTCGCGGCGTTGCTTGTCGCCGCGCCGGGAGCGAGCGGGGCGGCAGCGGCGCTGGTGCTCGCCACTACCGAGACGTTCTTCCTCTACGGCGGCCGCTCGCGGCTGGATCCGCCGCTCGTCTTCTTCACCACGCTCTCTTTCCTGTTGGTCCAAGGCTCGCGTCCGCGCTGGGCCGCGGCGGGCGCGATGGCCGCTCTCGCCGCGCTGATCAAAGGCCCCTTCGGGCTCCTTCCCCTCGCCTCGATGGCGGCGGCGCGCGCCATCTGCGAGAGGTCGTGGAGCACGCTCGCCCGCGGCGCCGCCGCCACCTTGGCGGCAGCCCTTCCGGCGGCGCTCTTCGTGTTCCTCGCGGAGCCGAGCTGGCGGGAGGGATACCTGCACGGGCAGCTCCTCGCTTCCGCCAGCGGCGCGCGGACCGAGGGCACCACCGCCTGGTGGGGCGCGCTGGCCGGCGTCGCGGGCAGGTTCTGGCCGGGATTGCCGTTCGCGCTGCTGGCGGCAACGCAACGCCGCAACCGGATGCTGGCCATCGCCTGCGGCCTGCTGCTCTTGGGCCTGAGCCTCCCCGCGCGGAAGGTGTGGAACCACCAGCTCGTCGCCTATCCGGTGCTGGCCCTGCTCGCCGGCGCCTGGCTGGCCCCATTCCTCGAGCGATGGCCGAGGGTGGTGCCCGCCCTGGCAGGCATCGCGGCGATCGCCTCGGCTCTCGGCCTCGGTGCGCGCCTCTTGCGACCGCCCTGCGTGGCGTCGCAGGAGTTTGCCGCGCTGTTGCCGCCGCCGGGCACCCAGGTCCTGGTGGTCAGCGCCCCGACCGATTGGCGCACACTGGTCGGGCTGGCCGCGGAGCAGCGCCTCGCGCCCGTCAAGGCGTCCGCGCTCGACGACGCGCCCGCCCCCTCGGTCCGATTCGCGCTCGTCGCCGAGCCGCTCTTCCATCCCGGGAGCTTTCGCGAGGTGGGCCGCGCCCGGGGCTGGGTCTTCGCGGTGCGTTGAGGCCGGGCGCTCTTCCGGTATCATCCAGGGCGGGGGGCGGCGCCATGCCCGACAAGCGGGTCGAAATCACCAAGAGCGAGGTCCTGTCCGGGATCCAGCTCGAGCCGGGAGAGCTCATCGTCATCGCGCTGGGCGACGTCGGCGAGCGCAAAAGGGATGCGCCGCCTGCCGGCATCGAGGAGATCGGGCCGGCGGGCGCAAGGGCCGGAGGCGCCGCGGCGGCGCCGGCCGCGGCCGCCCTTGGAAAGCTCGACCTCCAGCTCGTCAACGTTGCGGGCGCGCCGGCAGCCGGGCTCGAGGTGGAGCTGACGCTGCCGGACGGCACCAAGGAAGCCGGCGAGACCGACGCCAACGGCCACTTCGTCGCCAAGGACCTCCCCACGTCGGGAAGCTGCACGCTGGAGCTGCCGGACATCGACGAGGCCACCACCGCCGCGGCTTCGGCGAGCAGCGGACGGACCCGCTACGCGCGGGGAATGTCGTTGCCCATCGGCACGCCCGCGGTGATCGAGCTGCCGGCGCGCGTGACCCGTGGGCAGCTCACCGGCGCGCACTTCGAGACCGACAAGACCTTTCTGCTGCCCTCGGCGATGCCGGGGATCAAGCAGCTGGTGGTCATCTACAACAGCTTCAAGGCCTCGAGCGCGCTGGTGGTGGGCCACACCGACACGGTGGGGAGCGCCGACCGCAACCGCGGCCTCTCCGAGGAGCGCGCCTCCTCGGTGGCCGCCTTCCTCACCGACGACGTCGACGGGTGGCTGGAGAACTACAAGCCGCGCAAGAGCTCGCAGGCCTGGGGCGTGCGCGAGGACCAGCACATGCTCACCGCGCTGGGGTTCTATACCGGCGCCATCAACGGCAGCGCGGTCTCGGCCAAGCCTGGCTACCTCAAGTTCCAGGACAGCCAGGGCCTGGACCAGAGCGGGAAGGGCGACGAGGCGACGCGACGCGCGCTGGTCACCGCCTATATGGCCACCGACGGCACCTCGTTGCCCAAGGGCACCAAGGCGCTGACGCACGGCTGCGGCCTCACCCACCTCGCCGTTCCCACCGGCCCCAACGTGGCCAACGCCGAGAATCGCCGCGTCGAGGTCTTCATGTTCGACGGGGACGTCACGCCGTTGCCACAACCCACCTGCCCGCCCAAGGGATGCGACGAGCACCAGCAGTGGGTGGGGCAGACGTTGAACACGGTGGACCTCGATCAGTCCCTGCCTTCGCTGGACGTGCAGGTGAAGGACGAGAACGGGCAGGACGTGGATGCCGCCACCGTGCACCTGGCCGGACCCACGCAGCAGGACCTCCCCACCACCTCGGGGACGGCGTCGTTCCCGGCCTTGGTGCCCGGCAAGTACAAGGCCATCGCTTCGAAGCAGGATTTCACCGCGGCCGATGCCGAGACCACCGTGGTCCAGGGCACCAACGCGCCGCTGGTGATCACCCTCCAGGGTCTCGCCACGCTGGATGTCACGGTGACGCTGGCGGCGCCGCAGAAGACCGCGCAGGTGACGGCGACGCCCGTGGGCAAGCCCGCGCTCGGCCCATCGCCGGCGTCTCCCACCGCGCAGTTCCTCCGGGTGCCCAGCGGGCCGTGCACGGTCAACGCGCAGGCGCCCTTCCACCGCCAGGGCATCCAGGGGACCACGCTGTCGCGCGGGACCAACAAGCTCACCCTCAAGCTGGACCCGTTCGGCGAGCTGGCCGGGAAGGTCAGCGACGGATCGTCTCCGGTCCAGAACGTGATCATCGAGCTGACCGGACCCTCCTCGCGCAACGCCAACAGCGACGCGTCCGGCGCATACCAGTTCGGCAACCTGCCGTTGGGCAACTACAAGCTGAAGGCGCGCAAGCCCGGCTTCACCGACTTCGAGAAGGACCTCGTCGTCAGCGCCAGCAGGACCGTATTCGACGTCGTGCTGGAGAAGCTGACGCTGGAAGCCTTCGTGCGCTTCGAGGCCTGGAACGTCCAGACGCTGCGCTTCGAGCCGGTGGCCAACATGAAGGTGGACGCCGTCGACGACGGCACGTTCAGCAACGCCACGCTCGACTCGCGCACCACCGACGCCACCGGCCTCGCGCACATCCAGGTCACCTCGAAGAAGCGCAAGCCCGGCGCGGAGATCGATCTCTTCTTCCTCGCGCATCCCGACAGCCGGGTGATCGGCGGCAACACCTTCCCCAAGCAGTGGTCCACCAAGGGCTGGCTGGCCACCGACGGCAGCCTCGGGTTCCGCGACGACTTCAAGGACGCCGCCATCGGCAGCACGGCGGCGCCCGTGGTCTTCCGCATCGGCCTCGACCTGCACCTGCGCATCACCTACGACGTGCCGCCGCAGCCGGCCCGCTTTCCGGGCGACACGCCCTCCCCGGGCGGCACCTTCAACGCCGTCGAGGGCGTCAACGTGGAGATGCGCGGCATCGGCACGTTCGGCCTCAACCCGCGCGGCGAGATCCACGGGATCCTCTTCAACGTGGGCGCCGGCGACGACCTCGTCTTCGACATCGGCGAGACCATCGAGAACAAGGGCATCAATCTGAAAAAGGCCACCTTCAACTTCGACAGCGAGCCGGGGTTCCGGGTCACGCTTGCCAAGAACCGGAACACGTCGATCGGAACGCAGACCGCGCCGCGCGTCATCAACGGCATTGGCCCGCGCGCGGCGGCCATGTACGTCTTCAAGGTGCTGAGCGAGTGGTCGCAGTTCCTCACCCACGTCAGCGGCGGGGACTGGGACGGCGTCGCGGACCTCGACTTCTTCCCCCACACCCTGGGCGGCACCTCCTACTCCTTCCCGGTGGGGACGGTGAACCTCGAGAAGGTGGACTTCTTCGACCGCGGGGTCATCGCCCACGAGCTTTCGCACCAGATCATGTGGAAGCTGTGCGACGTGGGCACGGCGGGGATCATCGGCAAGTTCCTCACCGGCAAGCTGCACCTCAAGCACAGCGAGAACTTGCTCACCGACGACGAGTCGCACCCGCTGATCGAGGGCTGGGCGGAGTTCATGGAATCCATCTTCAACAAGGGCCACCAGTACAACGTGGCGCTGCTCACCAAGGACGTCGACAAGGTCGGCACCATTCCGCTGAAGCCGCCGCTGAGCCGCGGAGAGCACTGCGAAGGCGCGTTCGCCAACGCGCTCTTCGACGTCTACGTCAATCGCATGGGTGGGAAGCAGCTCCCCGAGAGCAACGACGGCAACGCGTTGCAGCCCTTCGTGGACGCGCCGGCGGTGCGGGCGGCGTGGAAGTCGATGATCTGGGACGTGCTCAAGGACCTGAAATCCACCAGCCCATTTGCCACCCGCACCTTCTGCACCCAGATGAAGAAGCGCAATCTTACAGAGTGGCACAGGATCCTGCCCGACCTGCACCGGTGGAATCTGATGATGGACCAGCCCATCGTCGACTCGATCGTTCCGGCGAGTGCGGCTGGCGGCACCAACCTCACCATCAATGGGCAGGAGTTCGAGGATGGCGCCACCGCCGTGGAGTTCGACGGCGTCGCTTCTCCCGCCGCTCCGACCAGCTCCACGCGGCTGCAGATCGCGCTGCCCGCCGGCCCTCCCGGAAAGGTGCGGGTGGTGGTGCGCAATGCCGCGGGTGCCAGCGCACAGGCCCTGGTCACCCGGACATGAAGCTGCTGACGGCGCTGGCCGCGGCCGCGTCGTTCGCCTGCGATCCGGTCTATTCGCTGCACCTGCGCGCCCGCGTCACCGACCACGGCGCGCCGCTTGCGGGGGCGTGGGTGATGGGCCTCGACAGCGCGTCGCTCCGGCCGCCAGTGGCGGTGCGCACCGGGGCGGACGGGACGGTGGAGGTTGAGTTCCGCGGATTCTTGCGCAACCCTGCGGCGGATCCGCTGGCGGTGGCTGCGGGCGCCGGTGCGATCCTGATAGCGCTGCCGGACCGCGATTTCATAGCGCACAAGCGCGGGCTGTTCTTTGGCCACGCTTCGGAGGCGACCCTGGATGCGGCGCTTCCCGGACCGCCGCCCGAGCTGTCGCTGCGCTGCGAGGGCTCGAGCTGCGAGGTGGAGGGCCCGGATCTGCCTTGCGCGGTCTACGAGCTCTACATCGATTCCTCGGGAGCGCAGGGGCACGCCCTCGCCGCTCCCCCGCGGACGGCGGAAGTGGGCCGGCAGAAGGTCTCGTTCAAGCGATCGAGTCCGGCGCCCGGGCTGGTGGTGGCAGCGGTGTGCGCGGTTGGGGAGGGGAAGCTCCGCGCGCTGGTCAGCAATCCGATCGCTTCGCCTTGACCGGCGTGCCGCAGCCTCAAGGCGATCCGCTCCCGGCCATCCCACTCGCGGCGGTTCGCTCGGTCCCGGCGCGCAGGTGGACCGGCTTCTGCAACTTGCGAAGCCTCATGTTGAGCAACTCCACCGCGAGCGCGAAGGCCATGGCGAAGTAGATGTAGCCCTTCGAGATGTGCTGGCCGAAGCCCTCCGCGATCAGCATCACGCCGATGAGCAGCAGGAACGAGAGAGCAAGGATCTTCACCGTCGGGTGACGCTCCACGAAGTCGCCGATGGCGCCCGCGGACACCAGCATCACCACCACGCTCAGGACCATGGCGGTGATCATCACCCAGAGCTGGCTCGCCATTCCCACCGCGGTGATCACGGAATCGAGGGAGAAGACGATGTCGAGAACGAGGATCTGCGCGAGCACGGTGCCGGCGGCGGCCGGGGCGGCGCTCTTCGACGAGTCCTGCGACTCGTTTCCTTCGAGCTTGGCGTGCATCTCGTGCGCCGCCTTCGCAACCAGGAACAGGCCGCCGCCGATGAGGATCAGATCCCGGCCGGAGAACTCGTTCCCGGATACGGTGAAAAGGGGCGCGGTGAGCTGCATCAGCCACGACAGCGTAAAGAGCAGACCGATCCGGATCCCCAGCGCGAGAGCGATGCCGGTACGCCGGATCCGCTCCCGCTTCCCGGCAGCAACCCGAGCCACCAGGATGGCGATGAAGACGATGTTGTCGACGCCGAGGACGATCTCCATCCCGGTGAGCGTGAGCAGGGCCATCCAGGGAAAGGAGTCGGCCGTCGCGGGCATGGAAGTCTCAAGCCTCCAAGGGCACGAGATGCAAATTGGACCATCGTCCAACTCTGGTCGGTGGCTGCTAGACTGGAGCCATATGGCGGGCATCGAGTTCATCGAGCACCAGGGCAAGCGCGTCCTGCTGCTCGACTTCACGGCCGTGAAGGATACGCAGGTGGCGCTCCGGCTGATCGAGCAGGCCCGCGCGCTGGTAGCGGCGCAGCCGCAGCGGAAGGACCTGCTCACGGTCACGGACGTGAAGGGGATGATCTACAACGACGAGATCAACCAGGCGTTGCTGGTCCTCGGCAAGCACAACACGCCGTGGGTGCGGGCTAGCGCCATCTGCAACCCGAGCACGCTCGGGAAGGTGATCACGCGCGCGAACAACTTGAGCACCGGCCGCTCCTTCCGGGTCTTCGACAGCCGCGCGGAGGCGCTCGACTGGGTCGTCGCCCAGGCCGACCAGACGCCTGTGGGACGCTGACTACAGCCGCACGCAAACCTTGCCGAAATGCGTGCGGCCTTCGAGGTAGCGGAACGCCTCACGCGCCTGATCGAAGCCAAAGACCCGGTCGACGACAGGCCGAAGAGCGGCCGCCGCAATCGCGCGGTTCATCGCCTCGAACATCGCGCGGGAGCCGACGTCGATGGCCTGTATGCGCGCGCTCTTGCCCATGAGCGCGACCAAATCGATTTCGACTTTCGCACCGGTGAGCAGTCCGATGAACGCGACCGTTCCGCCCACGCGGGCGGCGGCGATCGCTTCCTGCAGCGTGCCCGCGGTGTCGACGACGAGGTCCGCGCCACCATTGGTAAGATCCACGACCCGCTGCGGCCAGTCGCGGTAGTTCAGCGAAACCGCGCGCAGCTGCAACACGATCTGTTCCGGCCCGGGTGAGAGCAAGGGCCGCTCGGCATAGGCGAGCGAGTCGATGCCGAATGGCGGCCTGATCTCGAGAACACGCATCAAAGCATCCTGCCCGCGCGATCCCGCATGCAGGCTGCGGACGAGGGAAACATCATCAGTTGCCTTCTACGATGGATGTCTGGCTACCGCTACCCTGACCAGCTCGTGCCATGCCTTGAATTCCGCGGGCGGCTCCGCGAGGCCACCGCAAGAGACTTGCTGCCCTGCACTTGCACTTTCACCCGCACCCGCACTCGTACCTTCTCGCCGCTCCTGTCGCCTATCTGTCGAGGCGGCGCGCACATCCGCGCGTCGGCCGTCCGCGGTCGTGCTAGAGAGCAGGGATGGCCGAAGCAGACAGCGTTTCCCTGCTGCTCCAGCGGGGCGCTCCCGAGGCGAATGCCATCGGCGCGCCGGAGATGGCCCCGCTCACCTACCGCGCGCTGCGCGACCTCGCCGCGCGCACCGTCGAGGACCTCAACGCCATGGGCATCGGCCGCGGCGATCGCGTGGCCTTCGTGCTGGCAAACAGCCCGGAGCTGGCGGCGGCCTTCGTCTCCATCGCCGCGGGGACGGCCGTGGCGCCCCTGAACCCCGGGTATCATGCCGAAGAGTTCGAGTTCTATCTCGGCGATCTCCGGCCCAAGGCATTGGTCGTGGAGTCGGGCGTGGCGTCGCCCGCGCGGTCGGTGGCGGCGAGGCTGAACATTCCGGTGGTGGAGTTGCGCCCCGACCGGTCCGTGGGCGGCGGGGGCTACCGGCTGGAGGCGCCGGCGGGGTTGCGCGGCGCGCCGCGATCGCCGGGCGCAGCGCAGGCCGAGGACGTCGCACTCCTGCTCCACACCAGCGGCACTACCTCGCGGCCCAAGCTGGTGCCGCTCACGCAGGCCAACATCAGCGCTTCCGCCCGGAACATCGGCGCAGCCCTGGCTCTGACGCCCGCCGACGTGTGCCTCAACATCATGCCGCTCTTCCACGTGCACGGCCTGATGGCCGGCGTGCTCGCCTCGCTGGCGGCGGGAGGGCAGGTGTGCTGCACGCCGGGCTTCAACGCGTTGCGCTTCTTCCACTGGTTGGAAGAGGTGCACCCCACCTGGACGACCGGTGTCCCGACCATGCACCGCGCCATCCTCGGCCGCGCCGAGCGCAACCCGGAGATCCTGGCCAGGCGGCGGCTGCGCTTCATCCGCTCGTCGTCGGCCCAGCTGCGGCCGCGGCTGATGGAGCAGCTGGAGCAGACCTTCCAGGCTCCGGTGATCGAGGCGTACGGCATGACCGAGGCGGCCCACCAGATGGCCTCGAACCCGCTGCCGCCGCGGGAGCGGAAGGCCGGTTCGGTGGGGCTGGCCGCCGGTCCGGAGATCGCCATCATGGACGCCAGCGGTGCGCTCCTGCCGCGCGGGGAGAGCGGCGAGATCGTCATCCGGGGCCCCAACGTCACCCGCGGCTACGTGGAGAACCCCGAGGCCAATGCCAAGGCGTTCACCAAGGGCTGGTTCCGCACCGGCGACCAGGGCACGCTCGACGCCGACGGCTATCTCCGCATCAACGGCCGGCTCAAGGAGATGATCAACCGCGGCGGCGAGAAGGTCTCGCCGCTGGAGGTGGACGTGGTGCTGATGGACCATCCCGCCGTCCAGCTCGCGCTCACGTTCGGCATGCAGCACGACACGCTGGGCGAGGAGGTGGCGGCCGCGGTGGTGCTGAAGGAGGGCAGGACGGCCACGGAGCGGGAGATCCGCGACTTCGCCGGAAAGCACCTCGTGCACTACAAGGTGCCGCACCACGTGGTCTTCGTCTCCGAATTGCCGCGCGGGCCCACCGGCAAGCTGCAGCGCATCGGGCTCGCCCAGAAGTTGGGGTTGGTCAAGTGAAGGTCTGCGTCTTCGGCGCCGGCGCCATCGGCGGGTACATGGCGGCCAAGCTCTCGGCTGCGGGGGCCGAGGTGAGCTGCGTGGCGCGCGGCCCGCACCTCGCCGCGATGAAGAAGAACGGCCTCACCCTGCGCAGCGAGGGGCAGACGCTGGTGGTGCACCCCCGCTGTACCGACGACGCTCGCGAGCTGGGAGCGCAGGATTGCGTGATCATCGCGGTCAAGGCGCACGCGGTGCCCGCGGCGGCGCCGGCGATCCGCCATCTGCTGGGCGAGAACACTACGCTGGTGCCCGCCCTCAACGGCGTCCCCTGGTGGTACTTCTACAAGTCGGGCGGCCCCTACGAAGGAACGCGCGTACAGAGCGTGGATCCCGGCGGCAAGCTCTGGGAACTGCTCCCGCCCAGCCGCGTGGTGGGCTGCATCGTCTACCCCGCCACCGAGGTGGTGGAGCCGGGAGTGATCGAGCACACCTACTCCAACCGCTTCGACCTGGGGGAGCCCGACGGATCGAAGAGCGCACGTGCCCAGGCCATCTCGCAGCTGATGATCAAGGCCGGGCTGCGCGCGCCGGTGCGCCCGCGCATCCGCGAGAACCTATGGGTCAAGCTGTGGGGGAACCTCTCCTTCAACATGATCTGCGCGCTGACCCGCTCCCCGCTGGACGTGGTGATCGCCAATCCGGAGACCAAGGCGCTGGCGCGGATCATGATGCTGGAAGGGCAGGAGGTGGCCGAAAAGCTGGGCGTGCGGCTCCCGCTGGATGTCGACGCGCGCATCGCCGGCGCGGCGGAGGTTGGGGCGCACAAGCCCTCGACGCTGATCGACCTGGAGCGCGGAAGGCCCATGGAGGTGGACGCGCTGCTCGGGGCCGTGGTGGAGATGGCCAGACTGGTGGGAGTCCGGGCCCCCACCTGCGAGGCGGTTTTCGCCCTGGTCCGCCAACTCGCTCGCGCCGCCGGCTGCTACGCGGAGCCGGCTGGAAGCTGACGCGGTCCGCTCTGGTACGTTGGCCAGGCTGGAAAGCGAGGCGGAGTGCACAGAACACAGCCGAGCCAGCGGCTCTTCGGCTTGCTCGCGTTCGCGGCCATCGGGTTCGGCACGCTCGCGTGGCCTGCGCTGTCGGGGCGGGCGATCCTCGTCTACCGCGACATGTTGCACGACTACTGGCCGATGAAGGCCCTCTTCTGGCAGAGCCCGGGCCCGCTCGTCCGCACATGGAACCATTCCTGGTTCGCCGGCCTCACGCTCGTCGGTGACATCGTCCAACAACCGCTCTATCTGCCGAATCTGTTGTTCCGGCTCCTGCGCGCGCCCGCCTGGCCCGGCATCGCCTGGTACCTGGCGCTGCACTGGGTGCTCACGCTCGTCGGCGCGTTTCTCCTCTGCCGCAGGCTGGCCGGCGCCGCGGCGGCGGCGGTCGGCGCGACGGTGTTCTCCCTCTGCGGCGTAACGCTCTCGAACCTCAACAACCTGCAATGGGCGTGCGCTGCGTCATGGTCCCCGCTGGTCCTGTGGGCTGCGGACCGCGTTGCCCGCGAGCCGTCGCTCGCCTCCGCCGCCGCGTTCGCGCTTCTCGTTCCGCAGCCGCTCATCGCCGGCGACCCGCAGGCGTTCCTCGTCCTCTGCGGTTGCTCAGTCGCCATCATCTGGGTTCGCGCGCGGCGCCGCGGACCGGCGTTCGGGCATCTTGCGATGTCGTTGGCGGCGGGCGCACTCCTCGCCGCCCCGCAGGCGCTCGCCACCTTCAGTTCGCTCTCGCTGCAGGCAAGGGAAGAATTGCTCACCGACCGCTACCGGGAGCTTTGGTCGTTCCATCCGGCGCGCATTCCGGAATTCTGGGTGCCGAAGATGTTCGGCTCCATGTTCACGACGTCGTATTGGGGCGAGTTCACGTCGCGCCCCGACTTCCCGCGGCCGTTTCTGCAAAGCGCGTATCTGGGCGCCTTGTGGCCCGCGCTGCTGCTTGCTGGTCTCCGGTTTCGCCGGCGCGCGGCGCTGCCCGCGCTCCTGGGACTGTCGACCTTGCTGTGGCTGAGCCTGGGATCGCACGGATTCCATCTCTACCTCATGGTCGGCCGCGTGGTTCCGACGTGGAACCTCTACCGATACCCGGAGAGGCTGCTCGTCGTCCCGGCGCTCGCGGGAGCCGTGATCGCCGCGCTGGGCACGGACGCGCTCGCCGCGGCATCGCGAAGGACGCGGGTCGCGCTCGCCGCAGTCGCGGCCGCTGCCGGGGTCGCGTCGCTGGCGGCGGCAGGATGGCTCGCGCCGGGAGAGCCCTTCGCGCACCCCACCTCGCGGCAGGCTATTCTCCATTCAGCCGTACAGATCGTGATCGTCTGCGCGGCCGGGATGCTTCTCGCCTTTCTGCGCCCGCGTCTCGCGGTACCGGCGCTCTGCGCGCTCTTGACTGTGGACCTCGCGGCATCTGGCGGCGAGGTCCTTGGGGTGGTCTCGAGGGGGCCGTTCGAGGAGCGACCCCGGGCATGCGCGCTTCTCGCGGAGGCGGCGAAGAATGCGCCCATCGATTCGTACCGGATCCATGTCGACCAGCCGAGGTCGCTGCAGTTTCCGATGCCGCAGGCGGTCCGCGAAGAGCTTCCGGCGTGGGCATGGACAGGCTGGCGCAGCTATCAGCTCGGGAAAAGAAACCTCCTCGATCTCTGCGGTCATCTCTCCAGCTCGGCGTACACGTCGCTGAATCCCAAGTCGATGCTCGCCCTGCGGCGCGCCGTCGATCCGAACCCTCTGCGCGCGCTCGAGGCGACGGCGACCAGGTTTGTCGTCCTGGCGCCCGACGCGGCGTTCCCGGCAAGCCCACACCTGGTCGTCCGGGCGCGCGACGCCGAGACGCGAATCGAGGTGCGCGAGCTGACGGCGGCGATCCCGCGCGTCTTCCGCCCCGCGGCGATCGCCGTGGATCCCGACCCGCTGGCGAGAATCCGGGGCGATCCGCGCGCTCTTACCGTCGAGCTCGCCCTCCTCGAGTCGGGAAGCTCGCCTCACCAGCCGTCGCCGGAGGCGCGCCTCGCCGCGTTCGTGGACGGCGGCGACACGATCGAGCTGACCATCGAGCAGGCGGCGCCCGGCTATTGGGTGATCGCTGACGAGTTGGACGGGACGTGGCGCGCGACGGTCGACGAGGTGGCGGCCGAGATGGTCCGCGCGGATCTCTTCCGGCGCGCGGTCTGGGCGCCGGCCGGCAGACATCGCGTCCGGCTAGAAGCGCGGCGGATCAACGTACTCCTCCCCTTCTGGGGATCGCTTGCCCTCGGCGCGGCCCTCCTCGTCGCGGCGCTGACATCGAGGCGGCGGCCCGATGTGTATGCAGACGGATCAGTGGCGAGGTAGCAGCCAGGCGCCCGGGTTGGACGGATTCGCGAACCCTTCAGTTCATGAGACAGCGCGGACGCAGACTTCGTTCAGGGCGCGGGTTGCAGGGCCGTGCCCATCGCCTCTTCCCGCGCGTGCTGCGCCCGGTGGTCCTTGGCGATCAAGAGATAAATCGACGGCACGAAGAAAAGCGTGAACAGCGTCCCGATGGCCATGCCCGCCACCAGCACCAGCCCGATGCTGTTGCGCGCCGCGGCTCCCGGGCCGCTCACCAGCGTGAGCGGAAAATGCCCGCAGACGGTGGCCACGCTGGTCATCAGCACCGGCCGGAGCCGGGTGGCCGCGGCGTTGCGGACCGCGTCGATCTTGCTCAGCCCCTCTTCCTGCAGCTTGTTGGCGAACTCGACGATGAGGATGCCGTTCTTGGAGATCAGCCCCACCAGCGTGACCAGCCCCACCTGCGAGTAGACGTTGAGGGTGGTCGTCCAGCCGTCGGTGAAGAAGTGCATGTTGGGGTTGGGCATCTTGAGGAAGGTCATCAAGAGGGCGCCGAACATGGCCAGCGGCACCGAGCCAGCCAGGATCACGAACGGGTCGCGGAAGCTGTTGAACTGCGCCGCCAGCACCAGGAAGATGAGGATGACCGCGAGCGCGAAGGCGGGCAGGAACCGGTCGCCTTCGGTGCGCAGCTGGCGCGACTCGCCGGTGTAGTCGATCACGTAGCCCTTGGGCATGATCTGCGAGGCTTCGGACTCGAGATACCGCAGCGCCTCGTCCAGCGGGCGCATGGCCACGCCGCTGATCTTCACCGCGTTGAGCTGCTGGAACCGGTTGAGCGCGCGGGGGGTGACCGAATCGCGCATGGTGGCGATGGTGCTGAGAGCCACCAGCTGGCCGTTGGGGCCGGTGACGTGGATCTGGCTGAGCTGCTCCGGATTCATGCGCTCGGCGCGCAGCAGCTGCGGGATGACCTTGTAGCTGCGCCCGGAGACGCTGAAGCGGTTGACGAAGTTGCCGCCGATGGCGGCGGCCAGGTCCTGGCCCACCGTGGACAGGTTCAGGCCCATCTCCGCCGCCTTGTCGCGGTCGATGACGATCTCCGACTGGGGCTGGTCGATCTTGGTGTCGATCAAGGGCGGGAAGGCGAACATGCCGCTCTGGGCGGCCTTCTCTTGCAGCTTCTGCGCAAAGCCGAGGATCTCCTCCACTTCGGCGGTGGAAGCCATCACCACCTCTACCGGGAAGGTTCCGCCTCCCGGAAGCGCCGGCGGCAGCACCGCGAAGGTCTGGACGCCGGGGGTGGCCATCACCTTGCCCTGCACTTCGGGCAGCACCTGCCCCGCGGAGCGCTTGCGCTCGTCCCAGGGCTTGAGGCCATCGCCCCAGAAGCCTCCGTTGGGGAAGGTGATCTGGAAGCTGAAGTTGGTCTCGGGGATGGTGAACAGCGCCTTGTTGATGGCCCGCGTGCTCTGCGTGACCTGGTCGAGCGTGGAGTTGGACGGGGTGTTGACCACACCGAAGATCACGCCCTGGTCCTCTGAAGGCGCCAACTCCTTGGGCGACTGCACGAACATGAGCACGGCCAGGACGCTGATCACCACCCAGGTGGCGTAGATGGCGCCGCGCGCGGAGAAGGTGGCTTCCAGCATCCGGCTGTAGCGATTGCGGATGCGATCGAACGATCGATTGATGGTGCCTGCGAGGCCCTTTTCCTCGTCGCCGCCGCGCATCAGCGTGGCCGACATCATCGGCGAGAGCGTCAGCGCCACCACGCCGGAGATGGTCACCGCGCCGGCGAGCGTGAGCGCGAACTCGCGGAAGAGCGACCCGGTGAGGCCGCCCTGGAAGGCGATGGGTGTGTAGACCGCGGCCAGCGTGATGGTCATCGAGATGATGGGCCCGACCAGCTCGCGCGCGCCCTTGAGCGCAGCCTCGACCGGTGTCATCCCCTCGCGCAGGTGGCGCTCGACGTTCTCCACCACCACGATGGCGTCGTCCACCACCAGCCCGACCGAGAGGACGATGGCGAGGAGGGTCAAGAGGTTGATGGTGAAGCCGAAGGCCTGCACCAGGAAGATGCCGCCGATCAGCGAGACGGGGATGGCGACCACCGGCACCAGCGCCGAGCGCAGCGAGCCGAGGAAGAGGAAGATGACGATCACGACGATGAGCAGCGTCTCCAGCAGCGTCTGCACCACCTCGTTGATGGCGCTCTGGATGTAGGCCGTGCCGTCGTAGGCGATGGTCCCCCGGATCTGCTCGGGCAGCTCCTTCTGCATCGACTCCATCTCAACGCGCACGCGCTTGATCACGTCGAGCGAGTTGGCGTTGGGCAGCGACCACACGCCGATGAACACCGCGGTCTGTCCGCTGAAGTTGACCGCGGTGTCGTAGTCCTCGGCGCCCAGCGCCACGTCGGCCACGTCGCGCAGCCGCACCGTGCCGCCTTCGCCCTGGCGGATGACCATCTGCTGGAACTCCTGCGCCGAGCGCAGGTCGGTGTTGGCCACCAGGTTCACTTGAACGAGCTGTCCTTTGGTTTGCCCCACCGCCGCGAGGTAGTTGTTCGCCGCCAGCGCCTGCCGCACCTGCGCCGGGCTGATGTTGAGCGCGGCCATCCGGTCGGGCTTGAGCCAGATGCGCATGGCGAAGGTGCGCGCGCCCAGGAGATCCGCGCGCTGTACGCCCTCCACCGCGGTGAGGCGGGGCTGGACGATGCGCACCAGGTAGTCGGTGATCTCGTTCTGCTTGAGGAACTCGGAGGAGAAGCTCAGGTACGCGGAGGCGAACTGGCTGTCCGCCGACTCGATGTTGAGCACCGGGACCTGCGCCTCGGGCGGCAGGTCGCCGCGCACCTGGTCGACCTTGGAGCCGATCTCGGAGAGCGCCGTCTTGGAGTCGTAGTTGAGCCGCAGCCGGGCGCGGATGATGGAGACGTTCTGGTGGCTCTCCGACTCGATGTAGTCGATGCCGTCCGCCGACGCGATCACGCGCTCCAGCGGCGTGGTGATGAACCCGCGCACCAGCGAGGCGTTGGCGCCCACGTAGGCGGTGGTGACGGTGATGGCGGCGTTCTCGCTGCGCGGGTACTGGCGCACGTTGAGCGAGCGGATGGCCTGCACGCCGGCGATGACGATGAGGAGGTTCACCACCAGCGCCAAGACCGGCCGCTTGACGAAGAGGTCGGTGAACTTCATCAGTTCTCCGTCGGCTTGGGCGAGACTTCGGCGTTGGGCGCCAGGTCGTTGTGCACCGCCACGGCCATGCCGTTGCGCAGCTTGAACGCGCCGCTGGAGACGATGCTCTCGCCGGGCTGCAGGCCGGAGTCCACCGCGATCAGGTCGCCGCGGCGCTCGCCCAGGCGGACGAACTTCTGGTGCGCGATCAGCGAGGTGGCGCCGTTGTCCTTCTTCTCCTCGATGGCGAAGACCGAGTCGCCATACGGAGCATAGAGCACCGCGGTGCTGGGGATCACCAGCACCTGCCGCTTGTCCGGCGCCAGCACCTCGACGTTGGCGAACATGCCGGGCCGCAGCCTGGCGTCGGCGTTGGGGAAGGTGGCGCGGATGCGCACGTTGCGCGTGGCCACGTCCACCTCCGAGTTCACGGTGGTCACGACGCCGGTCCAGCTCGATTGCGGGAAGACGTCGGTGCGCAGGCGCGACTGCATTCCCGCGCTGAGATCTGCCAACGCCTGCTGCGGCAGCCAGAACTCCGCGTAGATGGGGCTGACCGACTGCAGCGTGGCGATGGCGGTCCCGGAAGCGAGGACCTGGCCCAACTCCACCTGGCGGATGCCGAGGCGGCCGTCGAAGGGAGCGCGGATGGTCTTCTTGGCGATGGTGGCCTGCAGCGTCGCCATGTTGGCGGTGGCCTGCTGCGATCTCGCGAGGGCGGCATCGAGATCGGCGGGCGAGTTGGACTTCGACTCGCGCAGGGTGCGGGCTCGATCGAGGTTGGCCTTGGCGAGGCCGGCGTCGGCGCGCGCCGCGGCGAGTTGGGCTTCCTCGGTGGACGTATCCAGCTTGACCAGCGGGTCGCCCTTGCGGACCGAGGCGCCGGAATCGAACCCGATCTCGCGGACGGTCCCGGGCACTTCCGATGCCACGGTCACGCCGTGCACGGCGAGCAGGCTGCCCACCGCGCTGCGCGCTGCCTGCCACTCCATCGTCACCACCTTGGCCGAGGTCACCGACTCGGGAGGAATGGTGAAAGATTTCCCTGCCTTGATCATCGCGCCGATCTGCGCGGCCTTGACGCCGGCGAGAGCCAGCACCGCCGCGACCAGCGCGCCAACGGCCACGATCCACGCCCGGCGCCGGTTGAAGGGAGCAGCCTGCTGTTGTGCGCCTGCGACGATGTCCACGAGTACTCCCCCGGCGCCTGGCCTGGTTGGATGCGCCCCGTTTGTTAGTGCATGGCACCGCGAAAGTCACGCGGCCCAGCGATGCTGGGATGCCGATCCTGGGGGCCGGATTCTCTCTACGCTGGCGCGCCGGGCCGCATTTCGCGAGATTGCCCGCGTGGGCCGGCCCATCCGCATCTACGCGCACCGCGGCGCCTCGCGCGAGCTGCCAGAAAACACCTTGCCGGCCTTCCGCAGGGCCATCGAGATCGGGACCGACGCGCTGGAGACCGACGTGCATGCCACCGCCGACGGCGTGCTGGTCACCTCGCACGATCCGGACGGCCGGCGGGTCTTCGGCGTGCCGCGCAGGATCTCGGAGTGCACGCTACAAGAGGTGCGCGCCTGGGGCGTTCCCAGCCTCGAGGAGCTCGTCGAGGAGTTTCCGGGCATCCCCATCAACGTGGACCTCAAGGCGCCTGCCGCGGATCTGGCGGTGACGCTGCTGCGGCGGATGGGGCGCGAGGAGCAGGTCACCCTGGCCTCGTTCAGCGGCGCGACGCTGCGGCGCGTGCGTGCCCTGGGTTACCGCGGACCCACCAGCCTGGCGAGGAGCGAGGTGACGCGGCTGGTGTCGCTGCCGGCCGCCGCGCAGCGCGGACCACTCGCCCCGCCGGGGACCGCCGCCCAGCTTCCCCTCTCGCTGGCCAGGCCCTGGGTGGTGCGCCGCTGCCACGCGCTCGGGCTGCGGGTGGACTACTGGACCGTCAACGACGCGGCGCTGGCGCTCCGGCTGATCGCGATGGGGGCCGACGGGATCATGACCGACGACCCCGCCCTGATCGTTCCGGTCCTGCGCGGCGGCTGACCATCTCGGGCTCAAACGAGGGCGCCGAAGCCTCAGTTCGCCGCCTGCGGCTTGAGGTGCGAATCGAACCAGCCGACGATCCGTTCGGTCCGATCGCGCACGTGCACCGGCTGGCGGATGTGGTGGCCCTCATCGCCGTAGACCACCAGCTGGGTCTCGACGCCGAGCGTCCGCAGCGCGTGCCAGAATTCGTACCCCTGCGGCAGCGGCACCTCGGCGTCGCGCTCGCCGTGCAGCACCAGCGTGGGGGTCTTGCTTCGCTTGATGAAGGTGATGGGGCTGGAGCGGGCGTAGACGTCGGGGTCGTCGTACACAGTCTTGCCGAAGTACGGGATCATCCACTGGTCGATGCGGTTCTGCCCATAGTAGCTCTGCCAGTTGACGATGCCGGCGCTGGCGACCGCGGCGCGGAAACGATCGGTCTGGGTGACCGCCCACATGGTCATGTAGCCGCCGTAGCTGTGGCCGTAGATGCCGATCCGCGCCGGATCGACCGCAGCGCCCGCGACCACCGCGTCCACGCCGCGCAGGATGTCGCCCAGGTCGCCATAGCCAAAATCCTTCACGTTGGCGCGCGTGAATGCCTCGCCCTGGCCGAAGGAGCCGCGCGGGTTGGGCAGGAACACGTAGTAGCCCTGGCTGGCCAGCAGGAGGGCCTGGTCGATCCACCCGGGCCTCACCGCGCTGGCCGGGCCGCCGTGCACGATCACCACCATCGGCGCCTTCGCCGCCGCCGCCTCGCGTGGGGCAAGCAACCAGCCCTGCACGTCGAAGTCGTCGCTCTTCCAGCGGATGCTCCTGGCCTCGCCCGCCGGGCTCTTCAGCCGCGCGTTGCGCTGCGTGACCTGCCGCCACTGGCCCAGCCCGCCGGCCACCACTTCCGGCGGCTGCGAGAACGATTCGCGGATTCCGGCGGAGACGGCGCCGTCCGCCGAGAACGCGGCGCCCACCGCCCAGTGCGAATGGATGCTCTCGCTGCCGCGCCAGAGGATACGCGGCTCCGCGCTGGCGTCGGCGGGCACCGAGCCGAAGGCGCTGTCGCCCTCGATCTGGAGCCCGAAGACGATCTCCGCGGGCTTGATCCAGTGCAGCGTGGACGGCGACCCGCGGAAGCCCGGCGTCACGTCGCGCGGCTCGCCGCCCTCGGCGGGCATGACGAAGACGTCGCCGCCGTTGACGCCCGCGTCGCTCATCAGACCCTCGATGAAGGCGATCCGCTTGCCGTCCGGGCTGAAGGTCGGCTCGCAGATCTGGAAGGCAGGCTTGTGCACGACCCGCGCTGCGCCGCTCTTCGCATCGAAGGTGTAGAGCTGGGCGAACCACCAGTTGTCCTCGCCGGATCCGTGCGCGGCGGTGGCCGCGAAGGCGCCGCCGTCGGGGCGCCAGTCGTACTCGTAGACGAAGAGGTCGGCCGGCGAGACGGGGCGCAGCGTCCCTTTGCCGTCGGCGGGCACCAGCGCAAGGCGCTGCTCCTTGGTCTCGGGGTGCACCAACCCCGTCTGTCGCGAGGCGGGCATCAGCGGGCCGCGCTCGTCCGCCCCGCCCTCGATGTAGAGCACCGCGATGCTCTTGCCGTCCGGACTGAAGCGGGGCTGCTCCAGATGTCCGGTGACGCGCGTGACCTGCCGCACCGCACCGGAGCGCAGGTTGGCAACATAAAGCTGCGGCTGGTGCGCTCGCGCCGCGTCGGAGAGGAAGGCGAGCGACTGACCGTCGGGGCTGAAGGCGGGCTCGTCCTCGTCGTGCGCCTTGCCGCCGCGCCCCGCGGTGATGCGCCGCGGCCGGCCCCCGGCCAGTTCCTGGACGTACAGCAGCGATTCGTCCGCGGCCGGCCCGTCGGGCGTCTGGACCTTCTCCATCCAGGCGACGCGCATTCCGTCGCGTGACACCGCCACGCTGTGGAGCGAGACGGTGGACTGCAGGACGTGGAGGACGCCGGCGACGGGGGGCGGGGCGGCGATCAGCAGGGCCAGGGCTAGATGCATCGCCCAAGTCTACGTCAGAGCATGCGTCTTGCGAGCAGCAAGAGCGTCCTCGGGTCGCGCGTGCGCACGCGGAAGCGGCCGCGCAGCCCGCGCAGGTCGCGCCGGGTGAAGCGCTTCGAATACCGCACGTCCACGTCGCGGACCTCGGTCAGCACCTGCCCCGCCAGGCCCTCGTCCTCCACGCAGACCACCAGCTCGAAGTCCTTGTCGTTCTCCAGGCTGCGGCAGTTGAGGTTGGTGGAGCCGTGGATGGAGATGCGGCCGTCGAAGGCGGCGATCTTCAGATGGTTGAAATGGTTCTGGTACTCGTAGACGGCGATTCCCACCTGGATGAAGCGCGCGTAGCTGTGCTGCTGCGCATCGTGCGCGAAGGAATTGTCGTTGTGGCGCCGCGCGGGCATCACCAGATCGACGCGGAGCGAGGGTCGCGCGCGTTTTGCGGCCACCAGCGCGTCGACGATGGCGGGATGGTAGAGGTACGGATTCTCGATGAAGATCGATTCCCGCGCCTCGCCGATCAGCTCCAGATAGCGTTCGCGAACGTGGTTGGGCTGGTCGTTGGGCTCGTTGAGCAGCACCTCGGTCTTGCCGATGGGGCGGCCGCGCGGCTCCGGCGGGAGCGGCTCGGCCGGTTCGTACTCCTCACCGCCGTCCAGGATCCAGCGGTCGCGAAAATGGCCCTCCAGCTCCCGCGCGACCGGTCCTTCGAAGCGGGTCAGGCTGTCGTGCCACTTCCACCATGGCTCCGGCATCCCGCGCTTCTTGTGCTCGTCTCCCTCGACGCGCGCGTCGATCTCGGGGTCGAAGGGCCGGTGATAGAGGTACTGCGCCCCGACGTTGGCGCCGCCGCAGTACGCCACCCGTCCGTCGATGACCACGATCTTGCGGTGGTCCACGTGCAGGTCGTCCACGGCGATGGTCTCGCGGATCTGCGCGCCCAAGGAGCGCAGCCGGGGGTCCCTGGCCTGGATCACGCGGTCGTAGTCGATGTTGGTGTCCACCACCTGGATGCCCTGCTTCTTCATGTACGCGCAGAGCGGCCCGACGTCGGTAGGGTCGTGGTGGACGTTGGGGTCGTGCTTCATCATCCGCTTCTCGCCAGTTGAGAAGGGATCGCCCATCTGGGTTTTTTCCAGGTTGAGCAGGACCCTGACCTCGACGCCTTGGGCCACCTTGCTCGCGAGCGCTTCGGCGATCTCCTGGCCGATGGGGTCGCGGAAGAAGAGGAACATCGCCACGTGGATGGACCGCCGCGCGGCGGCGATGTCCTCCAGCAGGGCGGGAAGGATGCGGTGTCCGTCGATGAGCAGGCGGGCGTGGTTCACTGCAACGTCAAGATGTGGCCGAACGTCTCGGGCCGCAGCAGGCAGGCGCCCGGCCGCGCCAAGGCGGCTCGCGTCCGGATATAAGGCTCGCATGCCCGAGCCCGCCCTGGCCGGCCTCCGCGTCCTGGAAGTCGGCAACTTCATGGCCGCGCCGTTCTGCACGCTGCAGCTCGCCGACCTGGGCGCGGACGTGATCAAGATCGAGAACCCGGACGGCGGCGACCAGGTGCGCACCATGGCGCCGTTCATCGAGGGCGAGTCGTCGGGGTTCGTCCGGCTGAACCGCAACAAGCGCTCGCTGGCCCTCGATCTGAAAGCGCCGCGCGGCAAGGAGGTGCTGCGCCGGCTGGCGCAGCGTGCCGACGTGCTGGTGGAGAACCTGCGCCCGGGCACGATGGCCGATCTGGAGTTGGACTACCCGCGGCTCTCCAAGCTCAATCCGCGGCTGGTGTACGTGGCGGCCTCGGGATGGGGGCAGGACGGCCCCTATGCGCAGCGACCGGGGCTGGACATCATGGCGCAGGGAATGAGCGGGCTCATGTCCATCACCGGCGAGGAGGGCGGCAAGGCGCCGGTCAAGGTGGGCGTGCCGCTGACCGATCTCACCTGCGCGCTCTACGCCGCGGTGGCCACGCTGGCGGCGCTGCGGGCGCGCGACCGCACCGGCCGCGGACAGTTCATCGACGTCTCCCTCTTCGAGGCCGGGGTCTCGCTGGCTGTCTGGGAGGCGGCGCGATACTTCGCCACCGGCGAGATCCCTCGGCCGCAGGGATCGGCGCACCAGACGTCGTCGCCGTACCAGGCGCTGCGGGCCTCCGACGGCTTCTTCACCCTCGGCGCCACCACCACCCGCAACTGGGAGGCTTGCTGCGACGTCCTGGGACTCTCCGAGCTGAAGGCCGATCCTCGGTTTGCCAGGAACCACGTGCGGCACCAGAACCGGGGCGAGCTCATCCCGCTGCTCGAGCGCGTCACGCAGCGGGAGCCGGCGAAACACTGGGTGGCGGCGCTGGACAAGGCGGGCGTCCCCTGCGGCCTGCTGCAGACCTACGACCAGGTCTTCCACGACCCGCACTTGACCGCGCGGGGCTTCTTTCCCGACGCGCCGCACACGAAGCTGGGGCCGGTGAAGCAGATCGGCTCGCCGATGCGGCTGTCGGAGACGCCGCCGCGGATGGTGCGCGCCGGTCCGCTGCTCGGGGAGCACTCGGCGGAGGTGCTGGCCGAGATCGGTTACGCGGAAGAGGAGATCCGGGCGCTCGCCTCGGCGGGCGTCATCCGGGAGACGGCATGAGCGAGATCCTTTTAGAGGTGCAGGACTCCGGCATCGCCTGGCTGACCTTCAATCGGCCCGAGGCGCGCAACGCGATGACCTTCGGCATGTACGAGCGCCTGGGCGAGATCTGCCGCTCGCTGGATGCCCGCGTGAAGGTGCTGATCCTGCGCGGCGCCGGCGACAAGGCCTTCGTCTCCGGCACCGACATCGCGCAGTTCCGGGCCTTCCAGCAGCCGGCCGACGCGCTCGCCTACGAGGCGAAGATGGACGCGGTCTTCGACGCGCTGGAGGACGTGCAGGTGCCGGTCATCGCCGCCATCCAGGGGGCATGCACCGGAGGCGGCGCGGGCATTGCCGCGGCCTGTGATCTGCGGCTGGGAGCGCCCTCGGCGAAGTTCGGCTTTCCCATCGCGCGCACGCTGGGCAACACGCTCTCGATGCGCAACCACGCCCGGCTCGCCGCGCTCATCGGCGTGGCCAGGACCAAGGACATCCTCTTCCTGGCGCGGCTGATGGACGCGCAGGAGATGAAGGCGGTGGGCCTGCTCAACGAGATCACCTCCGAGGACGGGCTCTACCAGCGCGCCGAGCAGATGGCGCGCACGCTGCTCGAGCATGCGCCGCTGACGCTGCGCGCCGCCAAGGAAGCCTTGAACCGCTTCGTCCGCCACCAGGCTCCCCCCGGCGGCGGCGATGCGTTCGTGGTCCGCAACTACATGAGCGCCGACTTCAAGGAAGGCGTCGAGGCATTTCTCGCCAAGCGCAAACCGCGCTGGACCGGGAGGTAGGCATGGCGTTCCACAGCGGCCGTCATTTCCTGCAGATCCCCGGGCCCACCAACGTGCCCGACCGCGTGCTGCGGGCCATCGACCGGCCCACCATCGATCACCGCGGGCCCGAGTTCGCGGCGCTGGGCAAGGAGGTGCTGGCGGGGCTGCGGCACGTCTTCCGCACCACCCAGCCGGTGATCGTCTATCCCGCGTCCGGCACCGGAGCCTGGGAGGCGGCGCTGGTGAACACGCTTTCTCCCGGCGACCGCCTGCTCATGTTCGAGACGGGCCACTTCGCCGCGCTCTGGCGCGAACTGGCGGAGCGGCTGGGGCTCTCGGTCGACTTCGTCGCGGGCGACTGGCGGCACGGGGTCGATCCGGCGCTGGTCGAATCGAAGCTGAAGGCGGACACCGAGCGGCGCATCCGCGCGGTCTGCGCGGTGCACAACGAGACGTCCACCGGCGTGGCTTCGCGGATTGCGGAAGTGCGCGCGGCCATCGACCGCACGGGCCATCCCGCGCTCTTCTTCGTCGACACCATCTCGTCGCTGGGCTCGATGGACTACCGGCACGACGAATGGAAGGTGGACGTGACGGTGGCGGGCTCGCAGAAGGGCCTCATGCTCCCGCCCGGGCTCTCCTTCAACGCCATCTCGCAAAAGGCGCTGCAGGCGTCGCGCGCGGCGGGCCTCAAGCGCTCGTATTGGGACTGGGCCCCCATGCTGCAGGCCAATGAGCACGGCTTCTTTCCCTATACGCCCGCGACCAATCTCCTCTACGGCCTGCGCGAGTCGCTGGCCATGCTGCAGGAAGAGGGGCTGGAGAACGTCTTCCGCCGGCATGCGCGGCACGGCGAGGCCACCCGCCGGGCGGTGCGCGCCTGGGGTCTCGAGGTCAACTGCGCCGACGAGCGGGAACACTCGGCCTCGCTCACCGCCATCCGCATGCCCAAGGGGCAGGATGCGGACCGGCTGCGGGCGATCGTCCTGGACCGGTTCGACATGTCGCTGGGGCAGGGCCTCGGCAAGCTCAAGGGATCGGCCTTCCGCATCGGCCACCTCGGCTCGTTCAACGACCTGACCTTGTGCGGCACACTTTCCGGAGTGGAAATGGGCCTTTCACTGGCCGGGGTCCCCCATTCCCCGGGCGGGGTCACCGCCGCCATGGCATCCCTCGCCTCTGCCCCGGGGTAGGCGAGCAGGAACCTCCCTCGCCACCCTGGCCCACAGCGGCGCGAACGCTGCCCGGCGCGGGCCTTTCGATCCCACCCCTCGAGGTGCTTTCTTTTTGCAACGACGCGGCAAACAGCCGCGCCCTCGGAAGCGGGGGAACAACCGTGCTGACCTTCTTGAGATTTGCCGGGAGCGCAATCGTCGGAGTGTTCTACGTCACCATCCTGATCGCGCTCGCCACCCGCAAGAAGAAGCCCGCCGCCCTGGCGCAGCCAGAGCCGCTGCGCCGCTTCGACCCGACGGCGTAGCGAAACGCCTCACCCGCCGTAGAACAATCGCACGAGGCCCAGCGGCACGATCGGCACGTACGTCGCGAGGATCAACACCAGCAGCAACACCGCGACGAACCACACGTTCACCTTGCTGACCTCCCACATGTCCGCCTTCGCGATCGAACACGCGACGGTGAGCACGCTGGCCACCGGCGGCGTCTGTTGCCCGATGCCCAGGTTGATGGTGACGACGATCCCGAACTGCACCGGATCGATCCCGACCGCCTGAACCAGCGGCATCACCACCGGCACCACCAGGATGATGGCCGCCGCCGAGTGGAGGAAGAATCCCAGCACCAGGAAGAGCAGGTTCAGCAGCAAGAGCACCATCCACTTGTTGCCGCTGAGCGCCCCGGCCGCCAGCGCCAGCTTCTGCGGCGCCTGAATCTCGGTGAGGTGCACGCCCAGCAGCGCGGAGGCGGCAACCAGCAGCATCACCACCGCGGTCTGGACCACGCCGTCGATCATGGCGGTGTAGAGATCCTTCAGGTGCAGCTCGCGGTAGATGACGGTGCCGATGAAGATGGCGGCCAGGACCGCCAGCGCCGCGCCCTCGGTGGCGGTGACGACGCCGCCGAAGATCCCGCCCAGGATGATGGCGGGGAGGAGCAGCGCCCAGATCGCGTCCTTGAACGCCGCCCACACGCGCGCCCACGAGAACTTCTCCTCGACGGGGAAATTGTAGACGCGCGCGAACCGCCAGGCGATGGCCATCATCAAGAGCCCGCCCAGCACGCCGGGCACGATGCCGCCCACGAACAGCTTCACCACCGAGGTGTCCGCCATCGCCGCGTAGAGGATCATCGGGATGGAAGGCGGGATGATCACCGCCAGCGTTGCCGAAGAGGAGAGCACGGCGGCGGAGAACTCCTTCGAGTAGCCCTTGGCCTTCATCGCCGGGATGAGGATGGTTCCGAGGGCGGCGGCGTCGGCCACCGCCGACCCGGAGATCTCGGCGAAGAACATCGAGGTGACGATGGTCACCTGGGCCAGCGCGCCGCGCATGAAGCCGAAGATGGCCGAGGAGAGCGCGATCAGGCGGCGGGAGATGCCCGAGGCGTTCATGATCGCGCCGGCGAGGATGAAGAGCGGGATGGCGATGAGCGGGAAGCTGGTGGCGCCCGTGTACATGACCAGCGGCACGTTGGCGAGCGCGCCGATGCCGCCGACGTAGAGGATGGCCAGGAGCGCCACCACCGCCAGCGCCAGCGCGATGGGGATGTCCAGCAGCACCAGCAAGAGGACCGCGCCGAAGAGTCCGAGGATGGCCATCAGTGCGAAAGTTCCTGGGCGGGATCGGCGGTGAGGACGACCGGGTGTCCCGAGGCGGCGGAGATGCGCTCGGGCAGGTCGAGCAACTCGGCGACGAGGAAGAGCGCTGCGCCGATGGGGATCACCGACTGGGTCACCATCACCGGGATGTCTACGGTCACCAGCGTCTCGCCGGCGAGGGTGTGCAGGATGGAGACCCCCTGCCAGGCGAGCACCAGGAAGAAGCCGATCACGGCGATCTCGCGGAGCGCCAGCGCGGCGTAACGCCACCTCCGGCCCAGCGCCTTGACCAGGCCCGGGAAGGCGATGTGCGACCTGCGCAAGGCCGCCAGCGCGCTGCCGTAGTACGTGATCCACGCCAGCAGCACCGACGCCACCTCGTCGTACCAGGAGAGGGGCCGGCGCGCGGCGCGGAAGCAGATGCCGGCCAGCACCTCCACGGCGAGCAGCACCAGAAGGCCGCCGGTAAACCACTCCAACGTCCGCTCCAGCCGCCGGCGCCAGAGCGCGCGCGTCACTTCGCCGATCCGAGCGCGATGGCCTTCTCGATCATCTGCTTGCCGTTGGGGACTTCCGAGGAGAACTCGTCGTAGATGGGCTTGCTGGCCTTCTGGAAGGCCTGCTTGTCGGCCTGGTTGACCTGCATCCCCGCCTGCTTCAGCTTCCCCAGCAGATCCTGGTCCAGCTTCGCTCCGGTCTCGTAGACGAACGCCTGCGTCTCCTGCGCCGCCTGCTGGAGATGCTTGCGCAGCTCCTCCGGCAGCGCCTGCCACTTGCGCGGCGAGGTGACGATCCACGCCGGCGTGTAGACGTGGTCGGTCATGGAGAGGAACTTCTGCACCTCCTGGAACTTGGAGGTGTAGATCTGCGTGAGCGGGTTCTCCTCGCCGTCCATCACCCCGGTCTGCAGCGCGACGAAGACCTCGGAGAGGCCCATGGCGGAGGGGCTCGCGCCGTAGGCCTGGAACATCTTCAAGCGCCACTTGCCCTTGGGAATGCGGAGCTTGATCCCGGCCAGGTCCGCCGGCGTCTTGATGGGATGCTGGTTGTTGGTGATCTGCCGGAACCCGTTCTCCCAGGTGGCCAGCACGAGGTAGCCGGCCTTCTCGGCGATGGGGTTGAGGGTGGGACCGATGATCTCCTTGTCGATCCGCTTCATGTGCTCGCGGTCCTTGACCAGGTACGGCATCTCGAACAGGCCGTAGGCGGGCACGACCGACGACATGACGGTGGAGGGCAGGGCAAAGTCCACGGTGCCCAGCTTGACCTTCTGCAGCAGCTCGGTGTCGTCGCCCAGTTGGCTCGAGCCGTAGATCTGGATCACAACCTTGCCGCCGGTCTTCTCCTTGACGCGCCGGGCGAACTCGTTGCTGGAGAGGTCGAAGAGCGAGCCCGGCGAGCCCACGTGCCCGAGCTTCAGCTCGACGGGCTGGGCGAGCGCGGCGGGCGGGGACGCGAGGGTAACCAAGGTCAGCGCGGCGGCTGCGAGGAGCGGTCGCATGGGGTGTCTCCGGTTGAGTGGCGCTGCGGGAAAATTGTAGACCGCGCCGCGGCGGTCAAAGTCAAGGCGCGGCGCGCGCCGCTACAAGTTACGCAGTCCCGCTTCGGCGCAGTCCAGGTCCTGCTCGGGTTTTCCGCCGCTGACGCCCACCGCGCCGAGGATGCGGCCGTCCCGCTTGATCAGCACGGAGCCCAGGCCGGGGACGACGGGGACGCGCGCCAGGCGGTCGAGGACGGCGAAGAAGCCGGGGCGCTCCTGGGCCACCTGCGCCAGCGAGCCGCCGTCGCGGTAGGTGAGCGCGGCTCCGCTCGCCTTGGCCTCGGCGATCTGGGCCGAGAGGGGTGGAGCGCCGTCCATCCGCGCCAGCGCGAAGAGCAGGCCACCTTCGTCGACGATGGCTGCGGTGATGCGGATTCCGATCTGGGCGGCGCGGGCGTGCGCCGCATCCACCAGCTTGCGCGCTTCTTCGCAGGAGAGGGGCATGCCGGCATTGTAGCGCGACCGGGTTCGGGAGTTTTGGGATCGCGCGCGGCGAGGGATGCGAGGCTGTGGCTGCGGTCGATGTGGCGGCCGCAGCCGGATGGTGCTCGGCGGATGCGGCGGAAGCGGCGGCCGTCGCGGGATCGCGGCTCTATGCGTTGCTCACCGGGTTGAGTCGCGCTTGAGCAGGGTGTCCCCGCGAACCGACGATCCAGAACACACGATCCAGCTCCAGACTCCCTGTCGCAGGCCGACTTGACTTTCTTTCAGTGGTCTGATGATCAGACCCCTCAACTGGTCTGACCAATGCCCGCACACCGCGCATCCACACCAACAAGGGGCTTCGAGGCGGTCCGCAAGGTCCGCCGCTACGAGCAGGTGGCCGAGCAGATCCGCCATCTCATCTCCACCGGGGCGCTGAAGGCGGGCGACCTCTTGCCCCCCGAGCGCGAGCTTGCCGAGAAGCTGGGCGTCGGCCGCAGCTCCATCCGCGACGCGGTCCGCACGCTGGAAGTGATGGGCATCCTCGATCCGCGCCAGGGGCACGGCACGGTGGTGCAAGACCTGGACACCGATGCCCTGGTGGTCCCGCTCGCCAGCGTGCTGCGGCACAAGCGGGAGCTGGTCTCCGAGCTTCTCGACGTCCGCCGGATGATCGAGCCGGGCCTGGCCGCGCGGGCGGCGAAGAATGCCACCCCCGAGGAGATTCGCGAGATGACCGCCATCCTGGCGCGGCACGAGACCAGGCTGCGCCGCGGCCAGGACACCGTCGACGAGGACTCCGAATTCCACGACGCCCTCGCCCGCGCGGCGCGCAACAGCGTGGCGCTGCGCGTGATCGACGTGCTGATGGACCTGTTGCGGGAGAGCCGTTCGCGCTCCCTTCAAGTACCGGGTCGCGCCCAGCGCTCGTTCGACGGTCACCGCCGCATCCTCCGCGCCATCGGCAAGCGTGACGCCAAGGCGGCGGAGGCCGCGGTGCGCAAGCACCTGAAGGAAATCGAAGAGATCGTGATGCGTAAGCTCTGATGGCCGGGAGGAAGCATGGGCAGATTGTTCGCTGTCGAGATCGTCTACCGGGGCATTTTCCAGAAGAAGCTCGCCGCCAACATCAGCCGCGCGATCGTGCTCGCGGCGCACAAGGAGGGTAAACCCGGCATCTCGTTCGGGCGCTACGGTGACAGCCCCGAACGCAACGGCATCCCCGCCAAGTACTTCGCCATCGTGGCCAACGACGAGACCACGCTGGAGGAGGGGATGGCCAAGTACGAGCCCAAGGAGGTGGACATCACCATCTGCGTCGACGACACGCTCTTCAAGGGCGTGGAGTCGTGGGCCTGGTACGGGCTGCAGCCCATCAACAAGCTCACCCGCCCGGGCGGCACGCTGATCGTCACGTCGCTCAAGGAGCCGGCTGCGCTCATCCCCATGGCGCATCGCAAGGACGTGCCTTACCGGCTCGCGGTGCTCAAGGGGACCCCCAGCTTCTCGGGCCTCTGGGTCTACAAGGACGACCACACCGACGTTCGCATCCTCGGCGCCATCGCGCGCGTCCTCCCCGAGCTCTTCAGCCTGGGGTCGGTGCAGGACGTCATCCGCCAGGAGTGGAAGAGCGAGCTCAAGGCCACCTCCGCGCAGCGCGCCTTCGAGCGCGTCACCAGCCTGACGGTGATGCCCGACCAGGGGAACGCGCAGGAGCCCTACAAGTTCGAGATGCCCAAGTGGACGGAGATGCGCGAAGGCATCGCCATCCCCGGAATCCCCCTCGGCGGCAAGGTGAAGGATCCGGTCACCGGCGAGGAGGGAGGTTGGCGCCCGGGCCGCAACGAAGTCTTCAAGAAGTGGGCGACGCGCACCATGCGGCCGGTGGTGGACTTCGAGAAGTGCATCAAGTGCACCCTCTGCTGGCTGCAGTGTCCGGACTCCTGCTTCGACGTCACCCCGGACGGGTTCTACGACGCCAACCTCGAGGCCTGCTGCGGCTGCGGCGTCTGCGAGGCGGTCTGCCCGGAGAAGGGCTGCGTCACCATGGTGAACGAGTCGCAGTTCACCGACAACGCCAGCCAGTGGGAAGCCTGGCGCAAGGACGCGCCGGCCTACGAGGCGCGCCTCGCCGACTGGATCAAGGACCGTCCCGAGCGCTCGCACGGGTTCTGGACCCGCGGCCGTTACGAAGAGGAAGTTCCCGCCGAAATCGCCCGGCAGGGCTGAGGGAGGATCACCATGGCAGAAGCAATCGTTCCGCCCCAAGCGGCGACCCCGGCAGCAGAAAACGTCTCGCTCATCACCGGCAGCGAAGCCATCGCGGTGGCCTGCAAGCTGGCCGACGTGGACGTGATCACCGGCTATCCCATCCGGCCCTACGACACGGTGATGCAGTACATCGCCAAGCTGGTGGCCAACGGCGAGATGGACTGCGAGTACATCATCGCCGAGGGCGAGCACTCGCAGTTCGAGATCGTCAAGCACGCCAGCGCCTGCGGCGCCCGCGTCTTCTGCGGCTCCTCGGGCGTGGGCTGGATGTACGCGATGGAGGCGCTGACGGTCACGCCGGCGCTGCGCATCCCGATGATTGCGATGGTGGGCAACCGCGCCCTCGACGATCCCGGCGCCTTCGGCGTGGAGCACAACGACGCGCTGGCGGTCCGGGACCTGGGCTGGCAGCTGGTCTGGGTGGACAGTGCGCAGGAAGCGCTGGACACTGCGCTCATCGCCTACAAGGTGGCCGAGGACCGGCGCGTCTTCCTCCCCTGCGCCATCTCCTGCGACGGCGCCTTCCTCACCCACTCGCAAGGCATGGTGAAGATCCCCTCGCAGGAAAAGGTGGACGCTTTCCTGCCCCGCTACGACCGCGGGGATCTGCTGCTGCATCCCGACAACCCGATCACGGTCGCGCCGCAGGCCAACGAGGACTGGCTGATGGAGATCAGGCGGCAGACGGCTGCGGGCATGGAGCGATCGCCCCAAGTGATTCGCGAGGCATATACCCAATTCGCCAAGATCTTCGGGCGCACCTACGAGAATCCCTTCTTCGAGGAGTACATGACCGACGACGCCGACGTGGTGATCCTCGGCATGGGCACCTTGTCGAACCCGGTGCGGGTGGCGATTCGCGAGATGCGCAAGCAGGGCAAGAAGGTGGGCTTCGTGCGCCTGCGCTGGTTCCGGCCCTTCCCCTCGGAGGAACTGGCGAAGACGCTCTCGCGCTTCAAGGCGGTGGGCGTCATCGACCGCGACTTCTCGCTGGGCGCGCCTTACTCCAGCGGGGTGGTGGCGACCGAGGTGCGCGCGGCGCTCTACCCGGTGGTGGATCGGCCGCCGGTGATCGGCTTCATCTGCGGCCTGGGCGGCCGCGAGGTGACGCTGCCCGACGTGAAGAAGATGACGGAGAACATTTTCGCTGCGGCCGCAGGCAAGCCGCAGGCTCCCACGCAGTGGATCGGTCTGCGCGAGTAGGAGGGAACACATGGCCATCGATACGCGTGAACTTGCGGATCTCGTGCAGCTCCGACCCACCCAGCACCTGGACCCGTTCAAGGGCGTGAAGAAGCTGCCCATCCAGGAGTACTTCACCTCGGGCCACCGCACCTGTCAGGGCTGCGAGTCGGCGCTGGTGATGAAGATGATGGTGAAGGCCTCCGGGCCGCGCACCATCGTCCTGGGCAGCACCGGCTGCATGTACGTCGCCAACACCACCTACTACTCGACAGCGTGGGTGGTGCCGTGGATGCACACGCAGCTCGGCTCCAGCGGCTCGGCCGCCCTGGGGGCGGCCGCGGCGCTCAAGGCGCTGATGCGCAAGGGCAAGATGAAGGACGAGCCCATCAACGTGATCGCCTTCTGCGGCGACGGCGGCGGGGCGGACATGGGCAT
>DASRTX010000227.1:0-11796 GCA_035655715.1 Myxococcales bacterium
CTGCGCGAGCTCCTTGCGCCGGGTGAGGCCGCGGCGCGGGCGCATGCGCTCGAAGGGCTCCGGCGCGGTAGGCGTGAGCGGCTGCTGCGGGCTGCGCTCCATGGGAACGCCGGGACGATCGCCGGGAGAGAGATCGGCGCCCACCACCGGCCGGTCGGTGTGCTCGTGACGCTGGTGCTGTCTGTCGGTCATCGCAGGGCTCCTCAGGCTGCGGCGGGCGTGAGCACGCACTTCACGCAGCCGTCCTTCTTGTCCGAGAACATGCTGTACGCCTTGGCCGCGTCGTCGAGCGGGAACCGGTGCGTGATGATTCCCTTGGCGTCGATGCGCCCTTCGCGGATGTGCTTGAGCAGGTGGGGCATGTAGCGGCGAACGTTGCACTGGTTCATGCGCAGGGTCAGTCCCTTGTTCATGGCGGTGCCGATGTCCACCAGGTTCCAGGGCGGCCCGTAGACGCCGATGATGGAGACGTTGCCGCCCTTGCGCACCGTCTGGATGGCCCAGTTCACCGCCACCGGCACGCCGGCCTGCAGGAACCCCATCCCCAGCGCGCGGTGGAACTTGCTGCCCTCGGCCTCCATCCCCACCGCCTCGATCACCACGTCGGGCCCGCGGCCCTCGAACTGATCCTTGAGGTACGCGACCAGGTCCGGTACCTTCTTGAAGTTGACCGTCTCCACCCCGGCGTAGCGGCGCGCGAAGTCGAGGCGGTAGTCCACGTGATCGACCGCGATGATGCGGCCCGCGCCCAGGAGCCAGGCCGACTTCATCGCGAAGAGGCCTACCGGCCCGCAGCCGAGCACCACCACCGTCTCGCCGCCCTTGATCTCGCCCATCTCCGCTGCCTGGTATCCGGTGGGCAGGATGTCGCTGAGGAAGAGCACCTCTTCTTCCGCCATGTCGTCGGGAATCTTCATCGGCCCCACGTCGGCGAAGGGGACGCGCACGTACTCCGCCTGCCCGCCGTCGTACCCGCCGGTGGTGTGCGAGTAGCCGAAGCAGCCGCTCGCCACGTCGCTGTTGGGGTTGGTGTTCTCGCAATTCGCGGAGAGGCCGCGCGAGCAGTAGAAGCAGGTGCCGCAGGAGATGTTGAAGGGCACCACTACCCGATCGCCCTTGCGCAGGTTGCGCACCGAGGCGCCGGCCTCCTCTACCGTGCCGGTGAACTCGTGGCCGAAGGTGTGGCCGATGCGCGTGTCGGGCACCAGGCCGTGGAGCAGGTGCAGGTCGGAGCCGCAGATGGCCGCGCGGGTGACCCTGAGCACCACGTCGTTGGAGTGCTCGATGCGGGGATCCGCCTTGCGGGTGACCTTGATCTTGTTGGGGCCGTGATAGGTGAGCGCGCGCATGACGCAAAAGTGCGAATCGCTTCTCGCTGCGGCAAACTGCGGGCGTGCGTGCCCTCTCTATTCTGCTCGCCGCGCTCGCCTGCGCCTGTACGGCGGCGCGCCCCGCCGGAAAGCAGGCGCTGCCGCCGGCCTGCGACGTGCTGCCCATCCTCGGCGATGTTCGCCCCACGGCCATCGCCGGCGACGCGGAGGGAGGGCTCGCGGTGGTGGGCACCTCGAGAACCGGACGCGTGCGCGCTGGAAGCGGGGACGCCGCCGAGGCCCGCGCGTTCGTGCTGCGCATCGCGCCCGACGGCGAGGTCCGGTGGATCAGGCCCGTCCCCGGCGAGCATCCGCTGGCGGTGGCCTTCCTGCACGACGAGGTGGTGGTGGCGGGCGAGGCCCAGAAGCGCTGCTTCATCACACGCTTCTCCGCTGACGGCCGCCAGGTGTGGAACGTCGCGCTCGGCGGGGAAAACCGGTCGGCCTGCAACGCCATCGCGGCCGACGCGGGCGATGACCTCTGGGCCGCCGGATCGTTCAGCGGAACGATCGGGCCGGTGCGCTCGGGCGGCCCCGCCGACGCGTTCGTCATCCGCGGTGCCGGCGCGACCGGGGAACTGAAGCTGGTCCGCGCTTTCGGAGGAGCCGGCACCGACAGCGCCGCCGCCATCGCCGTCACCAGCGCGGGCGAGGTGGTGGTGGCGGGCAGCTTTGCAGGTGACGTCGATCCCTCGCAGTCGGCCGTCGATTTCGGCAAGGGAGAGATCGAGGGGTCCGGCGGCACCGACGGTTACGTGCTGACGCTCAGCCCCGCCGGCGTCACCCGCGCAATGGCCATCGCCGGCGAGGCCGGGGACGATGCGGTGGGAGCGCTGGCCACCGCCGGCAACGGGGTGTTCGCGCTCGCAACGCTGCACGCGGATTCCAGGAATGTGGCGTGCAGCGGGCAGGTGGCAGTGCTCCGTCCGGGCGAATGGGCCCACGTCTTCGAAGGCTGTCTCGCGGGTCGCGGCCTGACGGTCGACGGCGAAGGCAGGATCTGGGCGCTGGTGCAGGCAGGCAAAGGCCTGAGCGCGCTGGCGATCGCGCCCCGCGACGGCGCGCTGCTGGGCTCGCGGACCTGGGCGCAGGACGGGACGACCTTGCGAGGCGCCGGCATCGCGCGCGTGCCCGGCGGATTCGCCATCGCCGGGCAAACCGACGGAGAATTGATTGCCTGCGGCAGACCGGTGGGGAGCAGCGGCGAGCTCACCGGCTTCGTCCTCTGGTTGCGGGACATTGTGCGCTGATTGTGGGATAGAAGCGGCCGCATCCGGACATGCGCCGGGCCACCGGCGCTCCAGCGCGATTGCGATCCGTGCTCATGGGGGGCAAGGGTCGCAGCTCTGTCCCGCCCCGCGAAAAAAGAGCCAACATGATTCGCCCTGCGTTTTTCCTGGCTGCATGCCTGTCCCTGCCCGCGCTCTCCGCTCCCGTGAACTATCTCGTCGTCGCCACCGGCAACGACACCGCCAAGGCCAAGGCGGCCATCGTCGTCAACGGCGGCACCGTGGTGGCCGACCTCAACGCCATCGGCGTCGTGCAGGCCAGTGCTGACAGCGCCAACGCCGGCTTCGCCGCCGCGGTGGCCGCGACCCCGGGCATTCTCTCAGCCGACGCCGACCCGGACATCAACTGGCTGCCGGCCGGCGAGCCACTGGTGTCCATCGACTCCAACCCGGCCGCCAGCGGCGTCAATTCCGAGCCGCTCTCCGGGCTGCAGTGGAACATGCGGCAGATCCACGCCAACCAGACGGCGGCGGCAGGCAAGCTCGGCGCGGGCGCCGTGGTCGCCATCGTCGACACCGGCCTCAACAGCCAGCACCGCGACCTGGTGGACCGCATCGACACCGCGCGCAGCGTTGCCTTCGTCAATTCGATCGCCGGCGCCGCGCTGCCGGCCTGGGAGGATGACGTCTTTCACGGCTCGCACGTGGGCTGCATCGTCGCCGCGTCGATCAACAACTTCGGCGTGCAGGGCGTGGCGCCGTCGGCGAGGCTGGTGGCGGTCAAGGTCCTCAACTCCGCCGGCAGCGGCAGCTTCGCCAACGTCATCCGCGGCATCGAGTACGCGGCCAGCATCGGCGTGGACGTGATCAACATGAGCCTCGGCGCCATCTTCGACCGCAACAACGCCGGCGGCAACGGCGGGGGCGAGCCGTTCGGCCACTTCCTCGCGGCGCTCACCCGCGCCGTCAACCACGCCACGCAGGCGGGCGTGCTGGTGGTCAGCGCCGCGGGCAACGAGGCCGTCGATCTCAACGGCCGGCTGATGTCGGTGCCGGCGCAGTCGGGCAACGGCGTCTCCGTGTCCGCCACCGGCCCCATCGCGCAGGCGAACTTCGACCGCCTCGCCTCCTACAGCAACTTCGGCGCCTCGGTGGTCAACTTCGCGGCTCCGGGCGGCGACCTGGTGCCGCCCGCCGGCGTGGTGCAGGACCTGGTGCCCAGCTGCGGCAACCTCCGCGCCGGCAACCCCAACACCTTCTTCTTTGCCGCCGGCACCTCCATGGCCACGCCGCACGTCGCCGGCGTCGCCGCGCTCCTGGTGGGCCAGCTCGGCCACGTGGGCGCGGCGAAGTTGAAGGCGATCATCGGGAACACCGCGGCAGACGTGCTGCCGACCGCGCAACAGGGCCGCGGCCGCGTGGACGCCGGCGCCGCCCTCCGCTGAAGTTTCGGGGACACCTTACGTAAGCTGACGTATGGTGTCCCCGAATTACGGGAAGCGTCCGGTGGCAGCGAGCAGATCGATGCGCGCCTGCCGCGCGCTGTCCTCCGCGACCAGCGCGGCAGTCGCGGCGTCGCGCGCCTGCCGCTCGGCGTCGATCACTTCCAGGTCGTTGGTCGCGCCTTCGCGGTACGCGAGCGAGGTCATGGTCAGCGCTTCGTTGGCGAGCCGCGCCGCCTGCTGCGCCGTCTGCAGGCTCTCGTCCCCGCGGCGCACCGATTCGAACGCCGTGCGCACGTCCGAACGCGCCTGCCGCAACAGGCCCTCGAGCTGCGCCTTCGACTCCTCGTACGCCGCGCTGCGCTGGTCGTGGAAGCCGTATCGTGCTCCGCCGTCGAAGAGCGGGATGCTCAGCACGAACTGAACCTGCCATCCGCTCTCGGGGAACGTGACGGTGGCGGGGTGCTGCAGGAACGGCTGCACCACTGCCTGCAGCAGCGGAAGGTAGTCGGCGTAGCTATCGCGCAGGACGCGCCGCGCCGCCTCGGCGCGCTCCTTCTGCGCCCGGACATCGGCCCGCAACGACTGCGAGTCCTCCATCGCCTGCTCGGAACTCGGCGGCACCGCGAGCGCGACCTGGTCCTCGACGTCGACGGGACCCTCCTCGCCGACCAGCGACCCGAGCGCCTCCATCGCGCGGAAGAGGTTGGCCTGCGCCTGCGCCAGCGCCGATTGGTTGGTGGCCATCTGCTGGCCGGCGCGCACCTCGTCGAGGCGGTTGCCGCTGCCCACTTCGAATCGCGCGTGCGCGTCGTCGAGGTGGGCCTTGGCCGCGTCGCGCGCCTCGCGGTTGATCTGGACGAGACGGTGCTGCGCCATCACCGCGAGGTAGAGGCGCGCGGAGAACACGGCGACCTGGCGGCGCGCGTCCTCGGCCGAGAGCTTGGCGACGTTCAGCTGGTCGCTCGCGTGCGACCACTCCAGCCACCGCTGCGGGGCGATCAACGGAACGGTGAGCGTTACGTTTGCGGACTGCTGGCTCCCGTACGCGGAGACCTGCCCGTTCGAAATGCGATCGTGGTCGAGCTTGGTGACCACGCCGTTTGCTGTCAGCGTCGGCAGGGACGGCGCGCGCGACTCCTTGAGGATTCCCCTCGCGCGGACGATCTCCTGCTCGGCGACGACGGAGGTCACGCTGCGGAGCACGGCCCTCCTGACCACCTCCTCCATCGACAGCCTCTCCTGCGCGAACGCCGGCGCGGCGAGCAGGACCATCGCGACGACGCTACGCAGGCGCATGGGCGATCCCTTCATCTTCTTCCTTCGGGTGCGGCCGGCGATAGCGATCCGCGAGCGAATAGAGCGCCGGCACCAGGAACAGCGTGAAGAAGGTGGAGACGGTGAGGCCGCCGATCACGGCGCGCGCCAGCGGCAGGTTGGTCTCGCTGCCCTCGCCGATGCCCAACGCCATGGGGACGAGCCCGACGATGGTGGCGATGGTGGTCATCAGAATCGGCCGCAGCCGGGTGCGGCCGGCGCGCACGGTGGCGGTGACGATGTCCAGGCCGTCGCGCTCGCGCAACACGTTGGCGAAGTCCACCAACAGGACGCCGTTGGAGACCACGATGCCCACCATCATGATGATGCCCATGCCGCTGTTCACCGAGAGGGTGGTGCCGGTGAGCCAGAGGGAGAGCGCCACGCCGGAGATCCCCAGCGGCACGCTGAACATGATCACCAGCGGGTCGAGCAGCGAGCGGAACTGCGAGGCCAGCACCATGTAGACCAGCGCGATGGCCATGATGCCGGCCAGCGCCAGGCCGTTGAAGGCGTCCTTCTGCGCCTGCGCCTGCCCGGAGAGCGTGGCGCTGAAGCCGTCCGGGGGGCGCAGATCGCGCAGCGCGCGCTCCACGGCGCCCGCCGCCGCGCCCAGATCCTTGCCCGGCGCCACGTTGGCGGTCACGTCGACGATGCGCTGCAGGTACTTGCGATTGATCAGCACCGGGCCGCTGGAGCGGCTGATGCGGGCGATGGAGGCCAGAGGCACCAGCTGACCGGTGGGGGTGCGGATGGCGATGTCGGAGACGTCGTCGATGTGCGAGCGATAGCGGTCGTCCATGCGCACGTTGATGAAGTACTCGTTGCCCGTGACCGGGTCGGTGAACTGCGTGGGCTGGATCTGCGACGAGCCGGTGAGGCTGGTGAGCACGGTCTGGGCCACCTGCTGCTCGCTGAGGCCCAGCCTGCCCGCCTTGCCGCGGTCCACCTCGACGTGCAGCTCTGGGTAGTTCTCCTCCCGCGAGATCTGCACGTCGGTGAGCAGCGGCCTGCCGTCGCGGTCGTTGAGCCCGCGCATGGCCTCGTAGACCTGGCGCGAGAATTGGCTGCCCTGCTCCAGGTCGTACCCCAGGACCTCCACGTCGATGGGCGCGGCAGATCCGAAGTTGAGGATGCGCTTCACGATGCCGCCGACGAAGAAGTAGAGCTGGGTGCCGGGTAGCGCGCCCTGGATCTCGCCGCGCAGCCGCTCGCTGGCGGCGACGTCGCTGATGGGCCGGGCGCCCCGCGGGACCAGGTTCACTTGCAGCGTGCCCGCGTGCGGGCCGGTGTTGTTGCTGAAGACCGCCGTGCGACCCACCGGCAGCCCGCTGTCGGTGATCATGGTGCTGTAGAGCTTGCCCCGGCCCAGCGCCTTGTCCACCGCCTGCTCCAGGCGGCGCGCGATCTGTTCGGTCCGCTCCACCCGGGTGCCGATGGGAGCCTTGTAGGTGATGCTGAACTGCGATTCGTCGGAGTCAGGAAAGAACTCGGTCCCCACGCGCTTGAAGAGCAAGAGCGAGCCGACGAAGAAGGCGAGGATCACCGCCACGGTGCGGAACCGATGCCGCAGCACCGAGCCCAGGGCGCTGGCATAGGCGTCGTCCAGCTTCTCCAGCGCTCCCAGCACCCGGCCGGCGAAGCCCCCCGAAGGCTGCGTGGCGTGGCCTCCCGGCAGCCACATCATGCAGAGCAGCGGCGTCACCGTGCGCGAGACGAAGAAGCTCATGATCAGCGCGAAGGAGATGGTGAGCGCCAGCGGCAGGAAGAGGTTGCGGGCAATGCCGAAGAGGAACAGCACCGGGAAGAAGACCACGATGGTGGTGATGGTGGAGACCAGGATGGGCATCGCCACCTCCTGCGCGGCGGCGAGCACCGCCTGGCGGCGGTTCTGTCCCATGGCGAGGTGGCGATGGATGTTCTCCAGTTCGACGATGGAGTCGTCCACCAGCCGGCCCACTCCCAGCGCCAGCCCGCCCAGCGTGAAGACGTTGAGCGTCATCCCGGAGAAGAAGAGCAGCACGAAGGTGGCGACGATGGAGAGCGGGATGGCCACCGCGACGATGGCGGTGGCACGCAGGCTGACGAGGAAGACGAGGATGACCAGGATGGCGAGCAGCCCTCCCTGGACCGCCTCGTGCTCCAGCGCCTTGACCGCCGAGCGGATGTAGCTCGACTGATCGAAGGAGATGGCCAGCTTCACCGTGGGCGGCACGCCGCGCAGTCCGGGGAGCGCTGCCCGCACCGCGTCCACCACCGCGATGGAGTTGGCTCCCGGCTGCTTGAGCACGCGCAGGTAGACGCCGCGCTGCCCGTTGATGCGCACGATCTCGGCCTGGTCGGCGGTGGCGTCCACCACCGTGGCCACGTCGCTGACCCGCACCGGCTGCGAGGAGCGCGCGCCCGCCTGCGCGGGCCGCACCACCACCTCGCCCAGCGGCCGCGCCTGCTGCACCTGGGTGTTGGCGAAGACGTTGTAGTCGCGGTCGCCCACCTTGAGGTTTCCGCTGGGCATGAGGAGGTTGGTGTTGCGCACGGCGTCCACCACGTCCAGCGGCGCCAGCCCCCGCGCGCGCAGCGCCTCGCGCTGCAGCTGCACCTCGATCTCGCGGACCTTGCCGCCGCCCGGATTGGCCGACGCCACACCGGGAATGCGCTCCAGCTGCGGCTCGATGACGTTGAGGGCCAGGTCGTAGAGCTGCTTCTCGTCCAGCTCGTCCGAGCCCATTGCCACCTGCACCACCGGGATGTTGGTGATGTCGAACTTGATGTTGAACGGCTGCTGGATGCCCGGCGGCAGCGTGTTCATGATCTGCGAGATGCGCTGCGAGACGTCGAACTGGGCATTGTCCAGGTTGGTGCCGTACTGGAACCAGACAGAGACCAGCGAGACGCCCTGCTTGGAGACGCTCTCCACCCGGTCCACTCCCGGAGAGGCGGAGACGGCGCGCTCGATGGGCATGGTGATGGACTTCTCGATGTCGGTGGGCCCCGCGCCGGTATAGAAGATGGCCACGCGGATGAGCGGCACCGTGATGTCGGGGAAGAGGTCGACGCTCAGGTTCTTCAGCGAGACGAACCCGAGCGCGAGCGTCATCAGCGACATCATGAGGATGAGGACGGGGTTGCGCAGCGCCAGCCGCGTGAGCCACATGGCCGGCTACTCCTGCACCGCGCGCGGGGCCTTCACTTCCGACGCCGCCGCGCCGCCAAACGGATCCACGCCGCGCGAGGGGCGCACCGGCGATCCGTCGGAGAGGCCCTCCAGCCCGGCGGTGACCACCTCCTCGTCGGCGTGCAGGCCGGAGACGACCTCCAGCCATTCCTCGCCGTCGACGCCGGTGCGCACCTCGCGCCGTTGCACGGCGGTGGCGCCGGCCTCCGGACCGGCCTGCAGCACGAAGACGTAGCTGCGGCCGTTGCTGATCTGCACCGCGCCCACCGGCACGGTGAGCGCGCCGGGATGGACGCCGGTGACGATGGAGGCGCGGCCGTACATGCCGGCGCGCAGCTCGCCCGACTGGTTCTGCAGCTGGACCTCTGCGTCGAGGGTGCGGGTGGCCGGATCGAGCGAGGGCGCGAGCCGGACCACTTGTCCCTCGAAGCGGTGGCCGGGGACGGCGTCGAGCTCCACGTGCGCGGTCTGGCCGAGCTTGAGGCGCAGGACGTCGTTCTCGTTCACGCTCACGAACAACCGCAGCACGTCGATGCGGTCCACGGTGACGATGGCGCTGGCGTTGGCCTGCGGCCCCACCAGCACGCCCGGATCGAGGCGCCGCGCAGAGACCACGCCGTCCAGCGGCGAGGTGATGCGCGTCTCCCCCAGCTTCACGGCCAGCCCGCCCACCTGCGAGCGCGCGCCGGCCCGGGTGGCCTCTGCCGCGGCCAGCGCCGTCTCCGCCTGCTGCAGTTCCTGCTTCGACACGCGGCCGGCCGGGGCCAGCGCCCTGGCGCGCTCGAGGTTGGCGCGGGCCAACGCCGCCGCCGCGTCGGTCTGGGCGGCCACGCTGCGCGCCGCCGAGAGCTGATCGGGCAGGTCGCTGGGGCGCACCAGCGCCAGGAGCTGGCCCTTGTGCACCTTGTCGCCGCGGTCCACCAGCACCGCGTCGAGGTAGCCCAGCGTCTTGGCGCCCACCTCCGCCTGCAGCAGCGGCCGCAGGTCGACCGGAGCGCGGACGGTCTCTTCGACGTCGCGCGCGGCGACGCGGGCCACCGCCACCAGCGGGGGCGGTCGGGTCTTCTTGGCGTCGCCGGCCCCCTTGCTGCAGGCGGCGCAGATCAGGATGGCGAGAATGGAATTCCGCACGCGGCCTACCTAGCCCGGTTTCGCTTGCGAATGCAACCGTTGATCGCGCAACGATTGCGGTGTACACCACCGCCCGATGTCTGCCCGCCCCCGACCCGCCCTCGCCGAGGAGATCGCCCGCGGCATCGTCCGCGTGAAGAAGCGGCTGATCGCCGAGGCGGACCGCCGTCTCGCCGAGCGCGGCGAGGGCGTCCTCGCCTTCCAGGTGCTCAACGCGCTGCGCCGCTGCGGGCCCTGCGCGCAGAACGAGCTGGCCCAGGAGGTCGGCCAGCATCCCACCGGGTTGTCGCGCCTGCTCGACGAGCTCGACCAGGGCGGCCTGGTGGAGCGCGAGCGCGACCCCTCCGACCGCCGCAAGTTGGTCGTGCAGCTCACCTCGCGCGGCCGCACCTTCCTCACCCAGCACCAGCCGCTGGTGGACGCGGCGGTGGAGCACGTGCTCGCGCCGCTGGCCGCGGCCGAGCGGCGCACGCTGCGCGAATTGCTCTGGCGCATGCTCGAGCAGTAGCGCCTCTGCAATGTTGCGTGCGTGTTTCGGGCGCGCGCCCTGCATTGACGCCTCGCGCGGACCGCCGTTACGGTCTCGCACGAACTCTCCGGAGGACCGATTTGCGCCGACTTCTCCCCATCGCCGTGCTGATCCTCGCCGCCTGCGGCCGCAAGGCCAGCACCGGCTTCCGCACCGACGCCGTGACCCGCGGGCCGGTGAGCGAGATCGTCAATGCGACCGGCGACGTCTCCGCCATTGTCACCGTCAACGTCGGCTCGCAGGTCTCGGGCATCATCGACAAGCTGCTGGTCGACTTCAACAGCCCGGTGAAGAAGGGCCAGCTCCTCGCTACGCTGGATCCGCGCCTCCTCCAGGCGCAGCTGGAGATCGCGGGCGCGTCGCTGGAGTCGGCCGTGGCCAACGTGGAGAAAGCCCAGGCCGCGTACGACGACTCGGTGCGGATCGCAGCCCGCACCGTCGACCTGCGCAAGACCGGGCTGGTGGCACAGGCTGACGTGGACACCGCCACCGCCACGCGCGACGGCAGCAAGGCGGCGCTCTCGGCGGCGAAGGCGGCCGTCTCGCAGGCCAAGGCCGCCCGCGACATGGCTGCCACCAACCTGGCCTTCACCAGGATCACCAGCCCCATCGACGGCATCGTGGTCTCGCGCTCGGTGGACGTGGGCCAGACGGTGGCGGCGGCGTTCCAGGCGCCCACCCTCTTCCTCATCGCCAACGACCTCACCAAGATGCAGATCCTCGCCAACATCGACGAGGCCGACGTGGGCAAGGTGCACGAGGGGCTGCAGGCGAAGTTCACCGTCGACGCGTATCCGGGCGAGACCTTCACCGGCGCCATCAGCCAGGTGCGGCAAGCGCCCAACACCATCCAGAACGTGGTCACTTACCAGGGCGTGATCTCGGCGCCCAATCCGGATCGGAAGCTGCGCCAGGGGATGACCGCGTCGGTCACCGTCACCACCGCGCACAAGGACGAGGCGCTGCGGGTGCCCAACGCCGCGCTCCGGTGGAAGCCCGACGATGCCACGGGAGGCGCGTCCGAGGCACCGGCCGGTCAGCAGCGGCCGGGCGGCCCGCCACAGGCGCGCAGCGCTTCGGCCTCGGCGCGCGGCGGGCGCGAGCCGGGGGCGCAGCAAGGCCCCGGGCGACCGGGACGCGTGTACAAGGTGGAAAACGGGCGGCCGGTTCCGGTGATGATTCGCGTCGGCCTCTCCGACGGCCAGCGCACCGAGGTGATCGACGGGCTGGCCGAAGGCGACCAGGTGATCGTGGGCGGTGGCGACGGCGCGGGGGCGGGCGCGGCATCGCAGCAGAGGCGCCGTGGACCGTTCTGAGGGCTCCGGCAAGCCGCATGCGATCGTCGAAACGGTGGGCCTGGAGAAGACCTATCGCATGGGCGACGTGGAGGTGCGCGCGCTTCGCGGCGTCTCGCTGAGCATCGGCCCCGGCGAGTTCCTGGCGGTGATGGGCGCCTCGGGCTCCGGCAAGAGCACCTTCATGAACCTGATCGGCTGCCTGGATCGCCCCACGCAAGGCGCGTATCTGCTCAGCGGGCGCGACGTGGGCAAGCTCTCGCGCGATCAGCTGGCGGGCGTGCGCGGACAGCAGATCGGCTTCGTCT
>DASRTX010000228.1:0-6186 GCA_035655715.1 Myxococcales bacterium
CACGGCAGCGACGACCCGCTCGCCTTGCGGCGATCACCGGCTCATTGAGTCGAGGAATTCCTTGTTCGACTTGGTGCCGCGCAACTTGCTGAGCAGGAACTCCATCGAGTCGATGGTGTTCAAGGGATGCAGGAGCTGCCGCAGGATCCACACGCGGTTGAGCTGCTTGTCGTCCATCAACAGCTCCTCCTTGCGCGTGCCGGACCGGTTGATGTCGAGGCAGGGGAAGATCCGCTTCTCCATCAGCTTGCGGTCGAGCACGATCTCGGAGTTGCCGGTGCCCTTGAACTCCTCGAAGATCACTTCGTCCATGCGCGAGCCGGTGTCCACCAGCGCGGTGCCGATGATGGTGAGCGAACCGCCCTCCTCCACGTTGCGGGCGGCCCCGAAGAACCGCTTGGGCTTGTGCAGGGCGTTGGAGTCCACGCCGCCGGAGAGGATCTTGCCCGAGGGCGGCACGGTCGAGTTGTAGGCCCGGGCCAGGCGCGTGATCGAGTCGAGCAGGATGATCACGTCCTTGCCGCCCTCCACCAGGCGCTTGGCCTGCTCGATCACCATCTCCGCCACCTGGACGTGCCGGGTGGCGGGCTCGTCGAAGGTGCTGGAGACCACCTGGCCGCGCACGGTGCGCAGCATGTCGGTCACTTCCTCGGGCCGCTCGTCGATGAGCAGCACGATGAGGAAGGCGTCGGGGTGGTTGGCGGTGACGGCGTGGGCGATGTCCTGGAGCAGCACGGTCTTGCCCGCGCGGGGCGGCGCCACGATCAGGCACCGCTGCCCGAACCCGATCGGGTTGAGCAGGTCGATGATGCGCGTGCTCATGTCGGTGTTCTTGTGCTCCAGGTTGATGCGCCGGGTGGGGTAGAGCGCGGTGACGTTGTCGAAGAGCAACAGCTGCTTGCCCTCGACCGGCTCCTGGAAGTTGATCTCGTCCACCTTGAGCAGGGCGAAGTACCGCTCGCTGTCCTTGGGCTGGCGGATCTGGCCCGTCATCATGTCGCCGGTGCGCAGGTTGAAGCGGCGGATCTGCGAGGGCGATACGTAGATGTCGTCAGGCCCGGGCATGAAGGAGAAGTCGGGGCTGCGCAAGAAGCCGAACCCGTCGGGGAGCACCTCCAGCACGCCCTCGGCGGTGATGGGCGTGTCGCTCTTCTGCGCCTGCAGGATGTGGAAGATCAGCTCCTGCTTGCGCAGCGCGCCGGGCGCCTCGATGTTCAGCTCCCTGGCCAGCTTGGCGAGGGCCAGGATCTTCATTTCCTTCAACTCGGACAGGTTCATCTGGTCGGGGAGCGCTGCTCGCCCGGCTGGGCGGCGCGCGGAGCAAAGGTGGTGGAACGGAGGAGCGGCGCGCAATGTAGGGGACCCGCCTTCCGGTGTCAACGAAAGGCGCACGTCCGCGCATTTTCCTTCGATCGCGGACTTGCTACGGTCGCCTGCCGCATCGATCCGGGGGGACCATGCAGAGGATCCTGGCGCTGTCCGTAGCCTGCGTGTGCGCGCAGGTGGGTGGGCCCGCAGCCGCGGAGGCCGCGGCGCGGGAGATCCCGCTCTCGTCGGCCTCCGGCGAGGCGCTGGCTGCGTTCCGGCACGGACGCGACCTCTACGAATCGTCGCGCGAGGCGGAGGCGCAGGGGTCGTTCGAGAAGGCCGTCGCCGCCGATCCCCGCTTCGCCTTCGCCCACGCCATGCTGGCGCGATGCCTTTCGGGGGACGCGGCCTCCCGGGAGATGGACGCGGCCGCCACGCTGGCCGGGCCGCTGGGCGAGAGCGAGCAGGTGATGGTGGCCTACTGGCGCGCCCTGCAGCGGGGGAACGACGCGGCGGCCGACGCCGCCCTGGTGCGACTCGAGCAGATTGCCGCGGACGACTGGCGTGTCGAGTTGCTGGTGGGCGAGCGCGCGGTCGACGAGGGGCGGGGCGTCGAGGCGGTGCGCCTGTTCCGGCGGGCGGTGGAGCTGAATCCGCAAGCGGCGGAAGCCTACAACCACCTCGGCTTTGCGCTCTCCGATCTCGGCCAGCACGACGCGGCCATCACCGCCATGCGCCGGTATGCCGCCCTCAAGCGCGACGACCCCAACCCGCACGACTCGCTGGGCGAGGTGCTGTTGCGCGCCGGCAGGCTGGCGGACGCGGAGGTTTCTTTCCGCCGCGCCGGGCAGAATCCGAACTTCTGGTACGCAGCCGCCGGGGTCGCCACGGCGCGCTTCCTCCGCTCCGACTTCGAGGGCGGGCGCGTCGCCCTGCGCGACGAGGAGGGCCGCGCCCCCGATCCCGCCGTGCGGGTGCGGCTGCGCGTGCTGGAAGGGTGGAGCTTTTTCGCCGAGGGGCGGCGCGCCGAGGGGCTTTCGGCGCTAGAGCGCGCGGAGCAGCAGGCGCAGACCGCCGTCCTGCCGGCCCTCCAGGCGCAGGTGATGTTGACGCGCGCGGCCTTCCACGTGCTGGCCGGCGAGGGCGACACCGCGCTGCCCTTGCTGCAGGCCGCGGCCGCTTACCTCGCCGGCAAGAGGGTGTCCGGAGCGGATCAGAACGCGGTCCGACGCGCCGCCGGCACCTGGCGCGTGCGCGCGCTGGCGGCGACGGGCCGGGCGGGGGAGGCGGCGCAGGCGCTGCGGGCGCTGGAAGCCGAGGCAGGCCCCGGCGGTCGCGCCGCGCTGGCAGCGGTGCAGGGGCTGCGCCCGGTGGTCTCGCAGTCCCGCGGCGATCGCGACGGAGCGCTGCGCGAGACGGCCGCATGCGCGCCGATGGACTGGCTCTGCCGCGGGCAGCGGGTAAGGCTCTTGGAAGAGCGGGGCGATGGGGCAGCGGTGGGCGCGCGCCGGGCGCTTCTGGAAGAGCGCAGGCGCGACACCATCTGGACCGACCTCATGCCGAGCTATCTGTGGACCTGGTCGCAGCTTCGGCCGGCCGCCACCGCGCGCAACTGATCGGATAGATTCCCGGCCCGGATGGAAAACCCGGGCCAGAGGGCCGAAGAGCTGCGCGCGCGGCTCCGCGAGGCCAGCCACCGCTACTACGTGCTCGACGCGCCGACCCTGAGCGACGCCGAGTACGACCGCCTCTTCCGCGAGCTCGAGCAGCTGGAGCAGGACCATCCCGACCTGATCACGCCCGACTCGCCCACCCGGCGCGTCGGAGCGGCGCCCAGCGAGAAGTTCACCAAGGTCACCCACAGACGCCAGATGATGTCGCTGGCCAACGCCATGACCCAGGAGGAGTTCCTCGAGTTCGACGCGCGGGTGCACAAGCTGCTCGGCGAGGACAAGGTCCGCTACGTCGTGGAGCCCAAGCTGGACGGGCTGGCGGTGACCCTCACCTACGAGAACGGCCGGTTCACGCAGGGCGCCACCCGCGGCGACGGGATGGTGGGCGAGGACGTCACCCAGAACCTGCGCACCATCAAGATGGTTCCGCTGCAGCTGAAGGGCAGCCCGCCCCCGCACTTCGAGGTGCGCGGCGAGGTCTTCATCAACAAGGGCGACTTCGTGAAGATGAACGAGGAGCGCGAGAAAGCAGGGGAGCCCACCTTCGTCAACCCGCGCAATTGCGCCGCCGGCTCGTTACGGCAGCTCGATCCGAAGATGACCGCGCAGCGGCCGCTCAGCATCTTCTTCTACGAGGTGGGCGATACGAAGGGTCTGGAGTTCGCCTCGCACTGGGAGAAGCTGGCCAGGCTGCGCGAGCTGGGGCTGCGCACCAACCCCGAGAACGAGCTCTGCGAATCGATCGAGGCGGTGCAGGACAAGTACCGCCGCATGCTGGGCAAGCGCCACGAGCTGCCCTACGAGATCGACGGCAGCGTCATCAAGGTGGACTCGGAGGACCAGCGCCGCCGCCTGGGCGCCGTCTCGCGGACGCCGCGCTGGGCCATCGCCTGGAAGTTCCCCGCCGAGGAGGAGGCCACCACCGTCGAGAACATCTTCGCCAGCGTCGGGCGCACGGGGGCGCTCACGCCGGTGGCTGCGCTGACGCCCGTCTACGTGGGCGGCGTCACCGTCAGCCGCGCCACGCTGCACAACGAGGACGAGGTGCGCCGTAAGGACGTCCGCGTCGGGGACCGCGTCTTCTTGAGGCGCGCCGGCGACGTCATCCCGGAGATCGTCCGGGTGATCCTCGAGTCCCGGCCGGCCGACTCCAGGCCGTGGGAGATGCCGAAGCAGTGCCCGGAGTGCGGCACGCAGGTGGTGCGTGAAGAGGGCGAGGCCATCACCCGCTGCCCGAATCCCGTCTGCCCCGCCAAGAGCGTGGCCCGGCTGCGCCACTTCGCCTCCCGGCTGGCGATGGACATCGAGGGCCTCGGGGTGGAGACCAGCACGCAGCTGATCGAGACCGGACTGGTCAAGACGCCTGCCGACCTCTACGCGCTCACCTACGAGCAGATGGTCGGGCTGGAGCGGTTTGCCGAGCTGTCGGCGAAGAATCTGCTCGCCGCCATCGAGTCCTCGAAGACGCGCGCGCTGCGCCGGGTGATCTACGCGCTGGGGATCCGAATGGTGGGCGAGGCCACCGCGCTGGCGCTGGCGCGGCGCTTCGGGAGCCTGGATGCGCTGATGGCCGCGTCGGTCGAGGATCTCCAAGCGGTGCGCGACGTGGGACCCGAGGTGGCGCGGCAGATCCACGAGCATCTCGCGCTGCCCGGGGAGCGCGAGATGATTGCCCGGCTCCTCGCCGCCGGCGTGCGTCCCGAGCCCGAGCAGGCGGTCGCCACCGCCGGAGCGTTCGCCGGCAAGACGGTGGTCCTCACCGGCACCATGGCGCAGTATTCTCGCGAACAGGCCAAGGCGGAGATCGAGCGGCGCGGTGGCCGCGTCTCCGGCTCCATCAGCCGCAAGACGGATCTGCTGGTGGCCGGCGAGGACGCCGGCAGCAAGCTGAAGAAGGCGCAGGAGCTGGGCGTGCGCGTGGTGGACGAGAAGGGATTCGGCGAGCTGCTGCAGCAGGGGAACGCCCCGGAGGGAGGATGACGCGGGCCGAGCTGACCATTTCGGGTCGCGTGCAGGGAGTCTTCTACCGGGCCAGCGCGCAGGAGGAGGGGATGCGGCTCGGCCTGCGCGGCGAGGTGCGCAACCTGCCCGACGGGAAGGTGGAGGCCATCGTCGAGGGGCCCCGCGAGCGCATCGAGGAGTTCATCGCGTGGTGCCGACGGGGCCCGCCAGCGGCGAGGGTCGACGACGTGCAGGTCCGCTGGTCGCCGGCCCAAGGGACATTTCGCAGCTTCACCGTGGCGCACTGACAGGCGATTTCCAGGTCGGCAGCTTGACCACCTTCCGGCCGGGCCCGCAACAGGGTAAACTCTCGTGACCTGTAGGTCTGCCCGAGGTCCGCCGCCGCCGTGCCCGACGACTCCCGCATGACGCCGGCTTTCGCCGTCTCGCTCGACGGCAAGAAGCTCCAGCCGGAGGAGGCGGCCGCGGTCCTCGGCATCCGCGTGTACCAGACCCGCTCAGGCTCCAGCGCTTTCGAGCTGGTGGTCTCCGATCCCGATCTCAAGTGGCAGGAGAAGCCCACCTTCACCGAGTGCAAGGAAGTGAAGATCGAGCTGGGCGTTCCGGGCAAGCTGAAGAAGGTCTTCGACGGCGAGGTCACGGCCTGGCGCACCGAGTTGGAGCGGGCGGGCCCCACCGTGCTGGTGCTGCGCGGCCTGGACCGGTCCCATCGGTTGATGCGCGCTCACAAGACCAAGACCTACGCCAACGCCTCGCCCATCGATTGCGCCAAGCAGATCGCCTCGCAGTACGGGCTCACCGCCAAGACGCGCGAAGGCCAGCCCGCGCCGGTGAAGATGTTCCGCTTCCAGGCCAACCAGACCGACTTCGACTTCCTCAGCTCGATGGCAGAGCTGGAGGGCTACATGTTCTGGGTGGACGGCACCGAGCTGCACTTCGAGCGGCCCGAGCTCTCCAGCACCGACGACTGCGAGTTCAGCTTCGGCGAGGACCTCAAGACCTTCCTGCCGGTGGCGAACTTCCGCAAGCCCGCCAATTCGGTCGAGGTGGGCGGCTGGGACACCACCGGCAAGGCCGAGATCACCGGCAAGGCCAAGAAGGGCGACGAGCTGTGGACGGTGCCCGGCGGAAAGGCGGGGGCCGACGTGAGCAAGTTCACCTCCACCAAGACCGCGCTGGCGGTGGTGGAGTCGCAGGTGGGCACCCAGGAGCATGCCGACACGGTGGCGAAGGCGGTGTACAC
>DASRTX010000229.1:0-9560 GCA_035655715.1 Myxococcales bacterium
ACGAAACCGCTGATGCCACACATGCTGCCTCCAGGCCGTAGAGCGAGAGAATCCGTTGCAAGCCGTTTGCCGCGGGGCCCGCCGGGAGGGCCCCGGCTTCGGCTGCGGCCGCGAGCGCTTCCGCAAGCGCGGCGGCGTCGCCCGGCGGGACGAGCCGCACGCCGTCGGGCCGGTGTCCCACCGACGTGGCCACCACGGGGCGCCCGAGCGCCAGCGCCTCGCGCACGCTCACCGAGTCGCCGTCGGCCAGCGTGGGCCGCACGAAGACGTCGCAAGCCGCCATCAAGGCCAGCGCGCGTGCGCGTGGGATCTCGCCGAAACCCTGGACCCCGTCCGCGTGCACCGACTCGCTGCCCGGGCCGTAGAGCGCGAGGCTCGCGGCGGGAAGCCTGGAGCGCACCCTGGCGAAAGCGTCGAGCAGGATCTCCGCGCCGTATTCGGGCCGCGGCGCGATCATGGCGCAGTACAGCGGCCGGGCCGCCGCGCGCAGCTCGTCGAGGCCAGGCGGCGGCAGCCCGGGCTTGACGAACTCGCTGGAGAAGGCGGGCACCACGTCGACGTTGCGCACGCCACAGCGGGCGAGGGCGTCGCGGATGGGGGAGCTCACGGCGATGACGTGCGCGAACTGCCCCAGGACCGCGCGGGCCATCACGCCGCGCGAAGGAATCTCCCCCAGCCAGGCCGGCAAGAGCCCCGAGTGGAGCGTGATCAGCGCGCCGCCGGAGAGTCGCCCCGCCGCGGCGCAAGCCTGAGCCAGCATCCACGAGCGCGGGTTGGCGCCGTTGGTGTGGACGTGCACGCGGAACCCGCGGGCGGCGAAACCGATCAGCAGGGAGGAGAATCGGGGCATGCCTCCCGATGGAACGACGCCCTGCGCGGGCAGCTGCCCTTTGCCGATGTCGAGCACCTCACACTCCGCTCCGCGGTCGCGGGCGGAGTGGAAGAGCTCTTCCACATGTGTGGCCACGCCTCCATGCGGAGGCGGGAAGTCCCCCACCAGGAGGACCTTCTTGACGGGTGCCGCGCTCATGCTGGGCGGGCCTCGTGCAAGGGTCAGGCCCGCGAGAAGCCGCGCTGCGCAGGCAGGTAGATGCCGGTGCGCGCCTGCGCCGGAACGCGGGCGATTGCGGTGTAGCAGCGGGCCAGTTCCTGCGCGACGGCGCGAGGGGCTGCCAGCTCCAGGGCGGCGAGGCGGGCGTTCTCGCCAACCCTCTTCGCGGTCGCCGCATCGTCCACCACCTGCGCGAGCCGCGCCGCCAACGCCGCGGGCGAGCGCGGTGGCACCAACCAGCCCGTGCGGCCTTCGCGGATCCAGGTCGGGTGCGAGCCCGTGGCCGTGGCGATGACCGGCGCGCCCACGGCCAGAGCTTCCGGAATCGGGTCGGGCACGTTGCCGGAGCGGCCGGGGCCCACCACCGCGGCGGCGCGAGCGAAGACGGCGGGAAGCTGTTCCAGCGACACTGGATGCACCACCACGCGGTTGAGCATTCCGGCGGCCTGGGCCTGGTCGCGCAGACGCTTGCCGTCGCAGCCTTCGCCGGCGATCAACAGCTTGAGCCGGGGACGGGTGCGCGCCACCGAGAGGAAGGCGAGGATCAGGTCTTGATGGCCGCGGTCGGGCCCGTCGCAGGGGGACGCCGCCACCACCCAACGGAGGGCCGGATCCAGCATGGGGGGAAACACCGCGGCCGCACGCTGGTCGCTGTCCACCTCCATCAGGCTGCGGAGCACGCAGACGGTGGAGCCGGGCGCGCCCTGACCGATCAGCGCTTCGCGGACCGCCGCGCCGCCGCACAACGTACGCGCTGCCAGGCGTGCAGCGTGCACTGTCAGCCGGCCCAGGTCCTCGCGCCCGGCCTGGACGATCAGCGGGACGTCCATGAGCCTGGCTACGATGGCGGCCTTGAGGTGGTTCTTGCGCGCGTGCACGACCGCGGGCTTGAGCTCGTAGAGGCCGCGCGCCAAGCCTACCGTGCTCTCGCCGTCGAGGGCCTCCACCCGGTAGCCGTATTCGCGCAGCGACGCGGCCACGGCGAGATCCGGCACACCGACAAATGCGATCTTGCGAATCAGATTCCGCATGGTTTCCGCCTCCCCCGACGCCTCTCCCAAAGTGGGGAGCCCGACATGCGACCGCAAGCCCGGCTGCTCGAGTCGATTCCTCAACAGCGTGCCGGTGCTGCCTGCTCAGACCGCCGGAGCGGGAGCGTGGCCAAGGAGGATTCTTCGCACCTTGGTGAGCGGCGAGCCTTCGCCGGGGACCATGGCGATTGCGGCCAGGTACACCAGGCAATACGCGACTCCCGCGGCGCACAGCGCCAGGAAGGGCCTCGGGCCCTCCGATGCCACGCGCGAGATCAGCACCGCCGGCACGCACGCCACCACCGAGGCCGTGCCGATCACCGACAGCTGCCTCCAGGGCAGGATCTCGCGCCAGCTCGCCGCCAGCTCGCGCCGCACGCGCTCCAGCATGACGATGCGCATCGCCGACTCGGCCACCGCGTGGCCGCCGATGGCGCCGATCATCCCGAAGAGCTTGAGGCCCAGCAGCACCGCCGGGACCGTGACCACGAGCCTCAAGACGAAGACGCGGAACAGGTAGCGCGTCTTGCCCAGGGCGCGCAGCACGCCGTCGAGCGGCAGCGCGACGAACGGCGTCATGAGGACGGCCACGCGGAAGATGGGCACGCTGGGATCGTAGAGGTGGGTGAAGAGGGCGGGCACGAAGAGCGACGCGGCGGCCACCAGGCCCGCCGTGAAGGGAAAGAAGACCGCGGCGAGGCGCAGATTGGCGTCGTGGAAGAGGTGCAGCCGTTGATCGCGCCCGCCCGGCTCTGCCAGCCTGACTTGAAGCACGTCGCTGATGGGCGAGTAGAGCAGATTGACGATGGGCACCTGGAAGCAGCCCTGCGCGTAGATGGCGAACGCCGCCGCGTCCACGCTCCAGCCCACCGCCCACTGGTGGAAGGTGCGCTGGGGGATGTCCACCAGCACCGCCGCGCCGAAGGGCAGCGCGTACGCCAGCTGCTCGCGCCAGAGCCGCCAGTCGATCTCCGGCTTGCCGCGCTGGAAGAAGAACCAGCACTGCAGGGCGAAGCGGACAGCGCCGTGCAGCACGTAGGCCCAGAAGAAGCCGCGCAAACCCCAGCCGAGGAGCAACGGCACCACGCTGGCGCCCACCCGCACGGCGTCGGAGAGGAAGATCACCCAGGCCGCGGTGCGCACGCGGTTCTCGGCGGTGAGCGTGATCTCCAGCGGCGCGGCGGCGATCATCAGCATGGCGATGAGCGCCATCTGCGGGCCGTACTCCGCCAGCTGCGGGTTGCCGAACTGCCGCGCGACGGCGAAGCGCGCCGCGTAGAGGCCTGCGCCAGCCAGCGTCCCGGTGATGAGCAGCGAGATGGACGACTGCGTCAGCCACGCCAGCTTTCGCCCGTCCTGCCGCGGGATGAAATAGTAGAGACTCTGCGAGAGCCCCAGCTGCAGCATGAAGCAGGCGGTGGTGACCACCAGCCAGACCTGCTTGTAGGTGCCGAACTCGGCCTGCGGCAGCAGGCGCGTGAGGATCAGCGGCAGCGCGAAACCCAACACCGTCGCGCCGCCGCGGCCCAGCATCAGCGGGCCCGCCTGCTTGAGAATACCCACGTGCCTGGACATCGTCTCCTATCCGTGCGCGGAGGCGCCCTGCCCGGCCTCCGCAGTCCCGCTGGTCCCGAAATTGGTGGGCCGCGCGCCGCTGACTGCCTTCTGCAGCGCGAGCATCCCGAACGTGTCCTCGAACTGGCACGCGATCAACGGCTTCGAATAGATGCCGAGCACGCCGGCCGAGGAGGCCTCCCACAAAACCTTGCGCTTGAGCGCGTAGGGGTCGACGCCGGGCGTGTTGGGCATGTCCTCGGTGGTCACTGCGCTCACGAACCCTTCCGCCTTGAGCGCCTGCGCCACGCCGGCGCTGTAGTAGCCGTTGCAGTAGGCGAAGTGGCGGACCGGCTTGCGCACGCCCTTCTCCAGCGCCGCCTTGCACTGCGCGATCTCGCGGCGCGCGTCGTCGAGGCGCTGGTTGGTGAGGACGGTGTGCTCGGCGGTGTGCGCGCCGGTGACGATGCCGCTTGCGTCCATCTCGCGCAGCATCTCCCAGGTCATCGGCAGCTCGCCGTCGGCGGCCTTCTCGTGGGCAAGTCCCAGGCGGTCCTCGAGCGCATCGGCCACGCGCAAGAGGCCCGAGGTGGGGTGCCGCGCGATCAGCCGCTCCAGCGCCAACTCCGGACCCGCGCCGCCCTCGAAGGCGTCGATCAGCCAGCGCTCGCCGGGGTTGCCTACGCCCACCGCGACCGGCCCGATGCCGCGATCCCTCATTTTGCGCAGCGCCGCGAACAGCCGGTCGTGGCCCAGGCGGCGGTCGGACCCGACCAGGGCCGAGGGCACGTACACCACGGCGGGGATGCGCATGTCGCGCAGGATCGGAAAGGCGTGCTTGTAGACGTCCCGGTAGCCGTCGTCGAAGGTGACCACCGCCACGTCGCGCGCCGCCCTGCGCGTGCCGTCGAGCACCGAAAGCGCGTCGTCCAGCGAGACGATGTCATGACTCTGCTGCAGCACTTCCATGTGCTGGCGGAAGGTGTCGTGCGACACGTTGAGCGTGTAGAGGCTGCGCTTCTGCTCGGCGGCGAAGTCCGCCACCACGCGGTGGTAGCTGAGGATGAGGATCCGGCGGCCGCCCACGGCCCGGCGCTGCACGGTGGAGAGCAGCTCGCGCGCGCCTGAATAGTGCAACGCCAGCGCGGCCGCGCCCTTCCCGACGCGTCGCGCAACCTGGATAGCCCGGTCCTTCAAACGATCCATCCCAGCCCTCCTCCAATGCTCCGGGCTCCGCCCTTCGCCCGGCTCCGGGCAAAGCCCGGAGCCTCCCTGCTCGACCGCAGAGGCAATCTGTGCATCGGGAGCGCTCACGGCCCCTGGAGGAGCTCGAGCACCGCCGAGAGCCGGGATCGGCCTTCTCCACGCCCGAAGAGCCGCCGCGCCCGACGCGCCGCATCCAATGCGCGGGGAGGAATGGCCGCCTTGACGGCCTCGCGCGCGAACAGCGACGCTCCCAGCGCGGCCCGGGCAGCCCTGGCTCGCGCTCCGCGCCAGAGCCGGACCTGGATGGTCCAGCGCTCGCCGCGCGCCCATTCGCCCTTGTAGCCTTCATTGCCGCGCAGGAAATCGAATTCGCTGAGGCCCTCGGCAAACGCGTCCTGGACGGTGCGCGCCAAAAGGACCAACCCCACCGACTTGGAAGCCCAATGCGGATCGTAACCGGATTGGTAATAATTGAACGTGCTGCCCTGCACGACGCCGTAGACCGACGCGACGGGACGGCGCGCCGCGTAGAGCGTGTACATGCGCAGCATTCCCTGTTGCGCCAGGCGCTGCGACGCGTCGCGGTGGAAGGCTTCGTGCCGCTCGTCGGTGAGCCCGTCGGACCCGCCTTCGACCGACCAGCGGGCGCGATGCAGGGCGAGGAACTCCTCGATCGCGTGCGCCGCTTCCTGCGGCGACCGCGCGCAACGCACCGAGACGCCAGGTTGCCGGTAGAGCCATTTCTCGCGCCGGCGCAGGTTCTCGCGGCGGGGAATCCCTTCCAGGTACTGCTCCCAGGATCCGTCGAGTGGGATGTGCGGGCAGACGTAGCGGAGGCGGCCGTCGCGCACCACCCCGGAAGTGACGCGACCCGGCGCAAAGCGCTGCGCGAGCTGCATGGCGGTGAAGCTCTCGCGGAGCACCCCGTCCAGATCGCAGAGGTCCCAGGGCAGCTCCATCAGCTTTGCGAGGCACCGCTCCAGCACCTCGCGATCCCGGCCCGGCTCTGCCAGCACGTCGAGGTAGTCGCAGCCCGTCTCGCCGTCGCCGAGGAAGGCCACCCGCCGCACTTCCACGCCGGCCAGGCGCACCTGCTCGGCGAAAAGGGGCAGAAGGCCGATCAGCCGGCCGCCCTCCCGCACGCAGATGGTCGAAGGCTCGCGCCCGGCGCCGAAGCGCTCGCGCCACGGCACCAGCCAGTCCGGCCCCAGGAACAGGTTGCCGGCGCGGGCGCGCAGGTTGAGCGCGCGCCACTCGTCCGCGGAGGGCTCCTCGACCTGGACCGTGATCGGCAGAACCTCGATCACGCGCGCCTCGCTCACCGGAGCAGCTCCCGCACGCAGCCCGCCACGTGCTCCGCGTCGGCCGGCGAGAGGTCCTGGTGCACCGGCAGCTCCAGCACGCGCTCGCGCAGGCGATCCACCTCGGGGAACGCGCCGGCAGGCACCGAGGGATGCCGCACGCGCCAGAAGTCCACCGTCTCCACCCCGCGCGCGAGCAGCCGCGCCATGGCGGAGGCCTTGTCGTCGATGGGCATGGGATAGAAGAGCGGGCAGACGCCGGGCTTCAGCTCGCCGGTGATGGGCGGCGCCACGTCGCGCAGCATGGCGTAGAGCAGGAAGTAGTTCCGCCGCCGCCGCTCGACGATGCGCGCGAAGGACTGGTTGCGCAGCACCAGGTGGCTGGCCGCGCTCATGCCCAGCGTCACGTCGGCCTGGTTGAAGTGCTGCGTGCCGGTGGAGACGCGCTTCACCTGTGCGCGATCCACCAGCCAGTGCCCCGCGTCGCGGATGGCCTGCCGCGTCCGCCGCCCCACTTCGCCGGTGCGCAACTCCAGATTGGAGAGCAAGCTGCCGATCAGGTGGGAGGCGGTGGAGGTCAGCCGCGGCGCGTCCGGCTCGGGAAGCTGATCGAGCTTGCGCGCGAGATCGCCGCGGGCCAGCAGGGCGCCGCCGTTGGGCACCGGCAGCGTCTTGTAGAGGCAGAAGACCGACACGTCGCCCGACGACCCCAGCGGCTTCTCGCCGTCCCGCGAGAGCAGCGCCAGCGCGCAGTCCTCGACGACGGGCACGCCCAGCTCGTTGCCGAGCTGCCGCGCCGCCTGCATGTCCTGGGCAAAGCCGGCGTAGTGGATGACGTAGAGGGCGGCGACGCCGTCCGCCTTGGCGCGGGCGTCGTCGAAGTCGGCCCGCATCTGCGCGTCCACGCGGAAGAAGACCGGCGTCACGCCCGCTGCCAGGAGCGTCTCCAGCTCCACGCCGTGGTGATAGGCGGGCACCAGCACCTTCTTGCCGGCGAGGCCGAGCAGCTGGATGGCGTCCCACACCGCGTTGCGGGCAAAATAGCGGTAGCGCAGCCCGGGCTGGTCGAAGGGGAAGACCAACGGGACCGTCGCCGCCAGCCGCGGAAAGAGCATGTGCGGCCAGGTCGTCTGCATGGCAGGAACCGTGCGTTGCGGCGGCGGGGCCTTCTCCCCCTTGCCTTCCGCCACCCGCAGCCGCCGCGCCGTCTGGGTCATCTCAGTTCTCCCTCTTCAACAGGGCCCGGACGATGGGCCAGGCCGTGAAACGCGCCGCGTGCACCAGCTTTCCCGCCCGCGTGGGCCGGAAGATGGTCAGCCACTGGTGCGTCCTCAAGCGGCTCTCCCAGTCGAGCTTCCACTCCATGCAGGGGCCGAGGAAGTCGAACTCCGAAAGCCCCCGCTTGCAGGAATCCTCGATGGCGAAGCTGGCCATCTGTTGCCCCGGCGAGTGCTCGTGGAGCGATTCGTCGTAGCCGATCTTGATCAGGTAGTGCCGCCCGGCGTGCACGACGCTGAGGTGCGCAGCGATGGTCTTGCCGTCCAGGGTCAGCTTGCCCAGCGCCAATGCGCCCCGCTTCGCCGCGTCCCGGGCGATCTGCGTGTAGAAGCCCACCAGCTCCGGCCGCTGGGCGATGGCGGTGCCGTCCTGGCCCTTCCACCCCGACGCCTCGACGTCGAAGAAGTCGGCCAGCGCCACGTCCAGCGCGGCCGCGTCCTTGCCGCCCTGCACCGCGTATTCGACCTTCCCCTGCTCGGCCAGCCTGCGCTTTCGCCGCCGGAGGTTCTGCCGGAACTTGCCGTCGAGGGCGGCCTCGATCTGCTCGTAGGCTGAGGCGATCTGCGCCGGCTTCTTCTTGCCGCCTGCCCCCGGCGCCTGCGCGGCAGCCTTCGGCAAGGCCAGGTACGGCGAGCGCAGCGAGACCCAGGTGCCGCAGGGGAATCCTGCCTGCGTGGCCAGGTCGCGCAGCTGCCACTCGGGAGCTCCCTCCGGCAGGTCGCGCAGCCGCAGCCGGTCCCAGCCCGGCGTCGATTTCAGGATTTCCCAGATCAGCGCCAGCCCTTCCTCGCCGCGCCGGCCCAGCAAGACGCCGCCGCGCTGCGAGTGATCGTTGTCCGGCGTCTGCCAGGTGGTCATGGGAACGAAGCAGGTGTCGGCATTGCGGTCGCGCGTCTCGATCAGCGGCACTGCCGCGACGATCTCGCGACCGGCCCGCGCCACGAAGGTCCGCAGCGTGGCGCCGGGCGCGAAGTTCTCGATCCAGGCCCGGATCCACTCGTGGCGCAGCATCGGCTCGTCGTGCGGCCCGCGCGAAAGCGCCTCGTTCCACGCGCGCTCCAGCTGCACGAACCCGTCCCGGCCGGCCACCACCTCCACCCGCAGCTCGGCGGGTGCCTGCTTGAGCGCGGCCGAGGTCACCGCGCGCCTCGCCCGAAGAGCACCGTCTTCACGGTGTGGAAGCAGACCGCCAGGTCGAGGAAGAGCGACTGGTGCTGCACGTAGTAGAGGTCGTACTCCAGCTTGGCGCGCGCGTCGTCGACGGAGGAGCCGTAGGGATAGCGGATCTGCGCCCAGCCGGTGATGCCCGGCTTCACCGCCTCGCGCAGCCCGTAGAAGGGGATCTGCGTCTTCAGCTGCTGCACGAAGAAGGGCCGCTCCGGACGCGGACCCACGAACGACATGTCGCCTCGGAAGACGGCGAACACCTGGGGAATCTCGTCCAGGCGCGTCTTGCGCAGGAAGTTGCCGATGCGCGTGACGCGCGGATCCTTCTGCGTGGCCCACACCGGCCCCGACAGCTTCTCGGCGTCCTGGCGCATGGTGCGGAGCTTGTGGATGCGATAGACGCGGCCGCCCCGCCCCACCCGCTCCTGCCAGTAGAAGACCGGCCCCTGCGAGTCGATCTTGATGGCCACCGCCAGCACCGCCAACACGGGCGCGGCGAAGGCGAGCAAGAGGCCGCTCATCACCAGGTCGAAGATGCGCTTCACGGCAGTGCGCACCGGCGAGTTGAGCCCCTCGCCGATGGCCAGGTCGCTGGGCCGCAAGAGCGAGATGGGCACGCGCCGCAAGACGCGCTCCGCGAAGCGTTGGGCCGGCAGCACCGTCACTCCGGCGAGCCGCAGGCGGATGAACTCCTCCACCGGCAGCCGCGAGCGGCGCTCGTCGGCGGCGATCACCACCGTGTCCACCTTGAGATCGACCACCACGCCGCCGAGCGTGCGCGCGGTGACCGCGATGGCGGGGTTCGGATGCGGCGGCGTGGGCAGCTGGACGACGGACGCCAGCGGCTTGTCCTCGTTGGCGGCAAGCGCGGCGACCTCGGCCTCCGCGAGCGGCCCCTGGATGTGCGCCGGCGCGCCCCCCGGCCCGACGATGAGCTGCGACGCCGGCAGCACTTCAGTGGCCGGCGCCATC
>DASRTX010000230.1:0-9592 GCA_035655715.1 Myxococcales bacterium
GATTCCCCAGAAGAAGAGGAAGCTGATCCACTCGGTGGTGCTGTGCCCCGCGAAGGTCCCCAAGAGCGTGGGCCAGGAGGGCCAGAGCACGCGCAGGAAGGTGTGCACCGCCTGCCCGCCGATCCATGCCTGGATGCCGAACCAGCCGCAGGCCACCAGCGCGCGCAGCAGCGCCGGAAGGTTGGAGCCGTAGACGCCGTAGCTCGCGCGCGCGAAGACAGGGAAGGGGATGCCGTACCTGGTGCCGGGGTGCGAGTTGAGCAAGATGGGCACCAGCACGATCAGGTTGCCGAGCGCGATCACCCAGAGCGCCTGGCTCCAGCTCATGCCCTTGTCCATCAGCCCCGACGCCAGCATGTAGGTGGGGATGCAGTGGGCCATGGAGACCCAGAGCGCCGCGAAGTTGTACGTGCTCCAACTGCGCGCCGCGACCCGCACCGGCGCGAGATCGTGGTTGTAGAGCGGCGACCGCTCGATGGTGAGATCGTCCGACAGCTCGACGCGCCCGTCCGGGTGCTGGATCTCGGTGGCCATCCGCGCACGGTACCGTAGACGGCCACTCGCCTGCCAGAAGCGCGAACCGGCACGCCGCCGCCGCCGATCTGTAGTAGAGAGCGCCGCATGCGAACCTTCACCGCTGCCCTGGCGCTGCTGCTCTCCCTCTCCGCCCGCGCCGACGATCCGCGGGCCGTCTACATGGACGCCGTGCGCACCATGATGCCGCGCGAGCGCTACGACGCGATGATCGAGGGCATGTACAGGCCGCTGGTGGCTAGTGCCGAGGCGAGGACCAACGCCAAGATGCCGCCGGAGTCGGTGGAGCGCCTGAAGAAGGCCGCGCAGGGCGCGATGACCTATGACGAGCTCCTCACCTGGACGGCCGACGCCTACCAGCGCCACTTCACGCCCGACGAGATGAAGCAGCTGCTCGCCTTCTACCGATCGCCGCTGGGCGTGAAGATGGAGCGCGAGCAGCCCAAGCTGCAGGCGGATGTCATGCGCAAGGTGGCCGACGTGGTGCCGCAGCGGATGGAGACGGTGCTTCGCCAGCAGGAACAATTGAAGAAGACGCCCTGAGCGGCCGGGGCGGCTTGCGGATGCGCAGTTTCATGGCAGCTTCCGCAGCGCTGCGGCGCCGGCGAAGGTTGCGACATAGAGCGCGGGCGGGCTGACCATCGTGTCCAACTCGATGCGGAAGACGTGATCGTCGGGCAGGCCCGCGCCTGCGCGCAATGAGGTGTGCACGCCGGTCTGCGGATTCCAGAAGACGAGGCCGGTGTTCGCGCCGGCAAGGACGAGGCGCCCATCTGGCAGCGCGATCATGTCGCGCACGTCGTTCTCCGCCATGCCGGCGTCGCGCTGCGGATCGAAGTAACGGAACGCCTTCCCGTCCCAGGCCGCGAGCCCGCGCGGCGCGTCCGCCGTAGTGGTGCGGCCGCTGGCGAACCAGGCGCGGCCGTCGGCGGTCACCGCCACCGCCTGCACCGAGACGACGTCGCCCTCGGCGGGCACCATGAAGACGGGTTGGTTGCAGAAGCCCTGGCCGCAGGGACCCTTGTAGGGATCGCCGAACGCCACGCTGTAGATCTGGTTGCCGGGCCGGTTCCACCAGGAATCCAGGTCGGGCGTCCAGCGGATCTGCCCGCCGGTCCAGCGACCTCCGACCCAGAGGTTGCCGTCGGCGGACAGCGCCATGCCTTTCCAGTCGCCCAGGCGCAGATCGGATTCGCTCGCGTCGCAGGCGTGGTGGAAGCACACCTGGGGATGCAGGTGGTCGGACATCCATTCGTTGGCGGCGTTGAGGAACCACTCGCCCTTGGCGGGCGCGCGGTACTTGTCCGGCCAGAGGCGATCGACGCCGTGGTTGCTGCCCACGTACAGCTCGTGCGGGTGGCGGACGTGATCGTAGAGCAGCCGCTGGACGGTGCGGTTGTGCCAGAACTGCGGGCTGTTGCTGGCGACGAGATCCATCCGGTTTATCTGAAGGCCGCCGGCGCTGGTCAGCCGCACGCGATCCAGCTTGCCGGTGTGGCGGTTGGGGTCGTCCCACTCGCCGGTGCCGTCGTCGATGCCGAAGTAGCCGACGAAGACCTCGCCTGGCGCGCCGCCCTCGATCTCGCTGATGCCGGGATTCGCTGCCGCGCCCGTGATCGGGCAGCGGCGGTCACCACCCGCGAAGTCGCGGTCGCAATATGAGACCGGATTCCCTTGGAGATGTAGCCCGTCCGCGACCGTGAAGCGGCGGAAGGTGGTCTCGCCGGGTTTGAGCAGATAGAGCGCCACGCGGGTTGCTACCCACAGGTTCTGGGCTTCGTCGGTGGAGGCGCCGACCACCGGTTGTTCGAGGATGCCGGCGCTCCTGCTGTAGACGGCGTTGGCGGTGCCCCACGGGCTGGCCCCGCCGAACTTCGCGCTCGCGCCTCCGCCGGCGCCTGGAAGCTCTCCGCCGCCACAGGAAGCCAGCAGCAGCGCGAGCGCGAGCCCGCTCCTCAAGGGAGCACTCGAAGCACGGCAGCCCCTCCGCGTGTAGCGACATGCAGCGCCGGCGGGTCCACCATCGTATCGAGCTCGAGCCGCATCACGCCGTCGTCGGGGATCCCCTGGCCGGCGCGGATGGAAACGTGCGTCCCAGGTCCCGTGCTGCCCTTTGCTGGCGGCGTCCAGATCACCAGCCCGGTGTTGGGCCCGGCGACCACCAGCCGCCCGTCGGGCAACGCGAGCAGGTCGCGGACGTTCTCCTCGGGAAGGCCGATGTCGCGAACCGGATCGTAGTACTTGAAGTCGGATCCGTTTCCGTGCATCGAGGCGACGCCGTAGTTCACGTCGGCGGGATCGTTGAAGAGGGTTCCGCTGGCCCACCAGATCGTCCCGCTCTTGTCGACGGTGACCGCGCTGATGTTGACGAAGTCGCCCTCCTGCGGCGGGCAGAAGATGGGGCGCATGCCGGTGCAGCTGCCGAAGTAGGGGTCGCCGAACGCGGGGTCGATGGCGTTCTTCTTGTCCCTGCGCGGGGTGTTGTACCAATCGGTGTTGTCGGCGGTGTAGCGGATCTTTCCGGCGGCCCAGCGGCCGCCAACCCAGAGATCCCCTGCGCCGTCGATGGCTAGCGCGCGCCAATCGCCCAGCCGTTGGTTGGAGTCGTCCACGCAGGGCGCGTGGAAGCAGGCGCGTGGATGCAGGTGGTCGCTCATCCACGACTGTTGGTTCTCTGGCGCGAGGAACCATCCCACGTTGGGCTTCCACTTGTCGGGGCTGATCTTGTCGACGCCGTGATCGCTGCCGACGAACAGCTCATGCGGGTGGGTGAAGTGATCGTAGACCATCCGCTCGACGGTGCGGTTGTGCCAGAACTCCACGGTGTTGTTGGAAACCATGTCGAACCGGATCACCTCGAGGGTCCCGTTGGGCTTCAGCCGCACGCGCTCCAGCTTGCCACTGTGCCGCCACGGGTCCTGCTCGCTGCCGTCGATGGGCGTGCCGTCGGGCATGGAGCCCAGGTTCCAGTCGTGGTGGCCAAAGTAGCCGACGATGACCTCGTCCGGGCCACCGCCGACGATCTCGCTGATTCCGGGAGAGTCGGCCTCCCCGTTGGGACACGGCCTCAGCATCCCGGCGGAATCGTTGCATTCGGAAATGGGGTTTCCGGGCAGGTGCAGCCCGTCCTTGGCGTCAAAGCGCTTGAAGGACTTGTCGCCCGGCTTCATCAGATAAAGCGCCGAATTGGTGGCAATCCAGAGGTTCTGCGTCTCGTCGGTGGTGACTCCGACGACTGGCATCTCCCGGATGCCTTCCTTGAAACCGTACTCGACGTTCTCGATGGGCCACGGGCCCGGGCCGCCAAACTTCGGCCCGGCGTCCGGAGTGCCGCCATCCGGCGGCGGTCCCGCGTCGGGTGGCGGTGGCGGTGGAGGAGGCGGCGGTGGCGGCGTGACCACGCCTCCATCCAATTGCACGTTGACCGTCACCGGTTCCGATGCCTTCGCGCACCCGACGCACAGCGCCACCGCCACTGCCCACTTTGCGACCTTCCCCACGACGCCTCCCTGCCCCAAGGGCCCCGGGCTCTTTGCTAGCGGCAGGCCAAGCAGGGGGATGTCGGATCGGTGTGATAAAATCGCCAATCGGCGGGGCGGGGCGACCCCCGTTGGTACATATGGGTGAATTTCCTTGGAGAAGCCCATTCCCCGGCGAAGAACCGCCTTTCCCAGCCCGCCCCCGTCTGCTACTCCTACTCAGGTCCGATGACCACGCGCCTTCCCTTCGGAACCCGCGCCGTTCCCGCCGATCAGACCCGCGTGCTCCGCGCCGCGCTCGATGCCGTGCGCCGCCGGCCCGCCGCCTTCGACCTCGACAGCACAATCCTCGTCAACAAGGCGCGGCAGGCGCGCATCGTGCGCGAGTACGGCGCCTTGCGCGGCGACAGGCGCCTGGCTGCCTGCCCGCCCGAGGCCGTCATCTCCTGGGACCTGCGCGACACCCTGCGGCTGTGCGGGATCGCGGAGGACGAGATGCGCGGCATCATCCCCGCGCTCCGCGATTTCTGGAAGGCCCGCTTCTTCACCAGCGAATACTGCAAGGACGACACGCCGGTGGCGGGCGCGCGCGATTACCTGAACGCGGTGCTCGAGCGCGGCGGCGAGATCCTCTACATCACCGGCCGCCACCAGGAGATGGGCGAAGGCACGCTGGTGAGCTTCCGCAACGCGGGGTTTCCGCTCCCCGACGGCAAGGACGTGCAGCTCTGGCTCAAGCCCAGGCTCGACGACGACGACGATGCCTGGAAGGAGATCTGCCACGCGCGGCTCAAGCAGCTGCGCGGCATCGCGGCCGCCTTCGACAACGAGCCCACGCACGTCAACGCCTACAAGCGCAGCTTCCCCGAGGCGCACGTCGTGCACCTGGACACCGATCATTCGCGGCGCCCGGTGGAGGTGCTGGCGGACATCCCCTCCATCCACGACTTCGTGATGGAGCCGGGGTAGATGGCGCGCCGGCGGCGCGGCGACGTGCTGGCCGTCATCGACCTGGGTTCCAACGCTACCCGCTTGCAGATCGCGCAGCTCTCCGGCGGCCACCTCTCCGTGCTGGCAGAGGATCGCGCCGCCGTGCGGCTGGGCGAGCAGGTCTTCCGCACCGGCCGGCTGTCCGCGCCCGCCATCGCCCGCACCGCGGTGGCGATGGAGCGCTTCGCCAAGCTGGCCCAGCGCGCCGGGGCCGCCCACGTGCGCGCCGTGGCCACCAGCGCGGTGCGCGAAGCCTCCAACCGCGTGGCGCTGGTCCGCACCATCCGCAACCACGCCGGCTTCGACCTGGAAGTGATCAGCGGCGCGGAGGAGGCGCGGCTGGTCTGCCTGGGCGTGCTGCAGGGGGAGCCTGCCTCGGAGCGATCGCTCATCCTCGACATCGGCGGCGGGTCCACCGAGATCATCAGCGCCCGCGGCGAGGAACCCGAGTCGTCGTGGAGCCTGCAGCTCGGATCGGTGCGCCTGACCGAGTACTTCGTGCAGAACGACCCCATCGGCGGCAAGCAGATCAAGCTGGTCGACGAGGCCGTGCAGGACGCGCTGGCGCAGATCGATCCGGTGCTGATCGGCAGGCACAAGCGCCTCACCGGCGCGGCCGGAACCACCGGCGCCGTGGCCCAGCTCGCGCGCAAGTTCGCGGGGCGCGAGGGCGCGGGCAGCGTGCCGGTGAGCTATGAGCAGGTGCGCGGCGTGCTGCGGCGGCTCGCAGGATCTTCCACCAAGCAGCGGCGCAAATGGGGCGTGGACGAGCAGCGCAGCGACATCATCTACGCCGGCACAGCCATCTGCGAGGGCGTGATGCGCCGGTTGCGCGCAGACGAGCTGGTGGTCACCTCGCGGGGCCTGCGCGACGGCCTGATGGTGGACCTGCTCCGCCGCACCGGGCTGCGCCGCGGCGCGCACCTCCATCAAGAAAGCGCGGTGCTGGACGGCCTGCGCGCCTTCGGCCGCCGCTGCGGGTACCGCGAGGAACACGCCGAGCAGGTGGCGCAGCTCAGCCTCTCGCTCTTCGATCAGCTGCGCGATCTGCACCGGCTGGGCGAGGAGGAGCGCGCGCTCCTGCACGCGGCGGCGATGCTCCATGACGTCGGATCGTTCGTCAGCTACAACCGCCACCACAAGCACACCTATTACCTGCTCTACTACGCCGATCTTCCGGGCTACACCGACCGCGAGCGCGAGCTGATCGCCACCATCGCGCGCTACCACCGCCGCTCGTCGCCGAAGGATCGCCACGAGGAGTTCCAGCGGCTCACCCCGCCGGAGCGCGTCGTGGTCAAACGGCTGGCCAGCCTGCTGCGCGTGGCCGACGGCCTCGACCGCGGCCACCGGCGCCACGTCAGAAGCCTGCAGGCGAGGCGCCGCGGCTCCTCCATCCTCATCGACGTCGCCACCGATCAGAACAGCGACCTCGAGCTCTGGTCCGCGCAGCAGAAATCGGATCTGCTGGCGGAAGTCTGCGGCGGCCCGGTGCGGATCCGGCAGGTTGACAAGCGCTAGGACGGCGACCGAAATTCGGGGACACGATACGACGAATTACGTATCGTGTCCCCGAATTATGATTCGCGTCTATCTCGTCCGCCATGGCATCGCCGCCGAGCCATCGGCCGGCACGCCCGACGATTCCCGGCCGCTCACCGCCATGGGGCGCCGGCGGTTCCGGCGCGCCTCACGGGCCTTTGCCCGACGGAACGAGCCGCTGACGCATCTGTTCACCAGCCCGCTGGTCCGCGCCGTCCAGACCGCCGAGATCCTGGCCCGCTCGCTGCGCCGCGACGAGGTGGGCATCCTCGAGGAGCTGCGCTCCGGCGCCCCCGCGGAGGCCGTCGTCTCCGCTCTTTCCAAGCGCGCAAAGGATGGCGAGGCGATCGCGCTGGTGGGCCACGATCCGCAGATGACGCGGCTGGTGGCCCTGTTGGCACAGCTGGATGCGGGCGACGCCGCGCGCGTGCAGTTCCGCAAGGGCGCCATCTTGCGCATCGACGTGGACGCCCTTCCGCCCAAGAAGAGCGAGCCCCGCTGGCACCAGAAGCCGCGCAGCCGCGCCTTTGCCCAGGGGCTGCCGCTGGCGAAGAAGCCTACTGCGGCGCCACCGTCCACGGCGCGCCGATAGGGTTGCCGTTCGCGTCCCGCCGCACGAAGGTGAGCGACCCGCTGGGGTTCTGCAGCACGGTCCCGAATCCCCAACGTCCACCCGCGCCGCCCAGGCCGACCACCACCGATCGTCCCTGCCAGGTCGCGACGTCGCGGTGGTAGTCGTGATCGTGCGCGGTGAGGATCATCGAGTACCGGTGGCGGCGCAGGATGCTGACGATCTCGGCTCGCCCGGTGCGCGGCCCCTGCACCGGATGGTGGCGCACGACGAAGGTGTACCTCGCGCGACGATCGGCGTCGGCCAGCGCCGAGGAGAGCCAGGCCGCTTGCGCATCGCTCCAGGCGTCGTCGGCCATGATCACGAACCGCGCCAGTCCCTGCGCGGTCTGCACGTCGGTGGCGTAGTACGGCGAGGGCCGTCGCAAGGCGGCCATGTATGCGGCGAAGTTGGCATCGTGCGCTCCACCGGCGGCGCAGGCGCCTCCCAGGAAGGCGGCTCCGCACTCGTGGTTGCCCATCGTCATCCACCACGTCGAAGGCCCCTGCGCGATGGCTCTGAGATAAAGCGCCATCTGCTCCCGCGCCGCGGCGTCGAGCTGCGCGTCGGTCAGGTCGCCCTGATCCGCGCAGACGTACATATGGTCTCCCAGGTCGACGGCGAACTGCACCCGCAGCTCCTTCATGGCGGCGGCGATCTGCCCCATCGCCGCCTTGGGATACGCCTCCGTCTCGTTGCACCGCGCCGGCCGCGTATCGCCGGTGGTCGCAAACCACAGCCGCTCCACCACGCCGCCGTCGAATCCGACAAAGCCCCGCGGCACGTCCCCTGGGTCGGGCGTCCCCGGCATCGCCCCCGTCCCCCCATCGGCCTCGACTCCGCACGGGTCGACCACGTCGGCGCCGGGCGCCGCCTCACACGCCCTCCGCTCGCACGCCCCGAGCAGAGCGGCCGAAGCGAGCACGAGCGCCCAGACCCCTCCTCTGCGCGCTCGGCGCGCTCTGCGGTTGATCTGAAGAAGCATCTCCGGGCGCTACTCGAGCACGCGCACCGGCAGCACCACCATCGGCAACCCGGCGAATTGCAACCTGCGCTGGATTTGATAGGCGGTCTCGTTGTGGAGGAGCCGGTCCCACCACCGCTCCCGCTCGAAGATCAGCTTCCCGGCGAAGAAGATGCTGCGCTCGTAGTCCCTGGCGATCTCGCCCGCCAGCTTCTCGCACTCGCTCGCGGCCTCGGTGCCCATCGACATCCGAAAGGCAGCCGGCAGGCCCATGCCGCGGGCCAGGTCCACATACCTGCGCAGCGCCTCCTCCGTCTGCTCGCGGACCCGGTCCACCTCCTCCACGCCCTGGAAGGTGGCGCTGTCCACCACGCCCACGGACATGAAGATGACGTTGGCGAAATACCTGGGGAACAGCTTGATCACCGTGAGCAGCGAGTGGATGCCCAGCCCGGAGAAGCCCCCCACCAGCAGCACGGCGGTGGGCTTCTTGGGCTGCAGCGACAATTCTTTTGGTGCGGAGACGGGCAGGGCGGTGAGGATCTGGTCCAGCCGCTTCAGCCGCGCGAACACGCCGAGGTAGTGGCGCTTGATCAGGATGCACAGGCCCACCAGCGCGCCGGTGACCACCACCGTGATCCAGGCGCCCTCGCCCACCTTCTCCACCACGTTGACGACGAGGATGCCGAAGCAGAGCACGAAGCCGATCACGTGGATGGGCAGGTGGCTCGCCCAGTCGGCGTGCTTCTTGCGCGTCTCCTTCATCAGCCAGAAGCGGATCATCCCGGCCTGGCTGAGCGAGAAGGTGACGAAGACGTTGATCGAGTACATCACCACCAGCGCGTCCACCGAGCCGCGCGTGTAGACCAGCATCACCAGCGAGGTGATGCCCATCAGAAGTACGCCGTTCTGCATGGTCAGGCGGTCGCTGAGGGCGCCGAACCGGTGCGGCAGCCACGAGTCGTGCGCCATGTTCGCCATCACCCGCGGCCCGTCGATGAAGCCGGCCTGCGCGGCCACGAACAGGAGCAGCGCTTCCGAGGCCAACGTCACCACCACGAAGCCCTTGCCGATGGGGATGCCCGCCAAATTCCAGTTGCCTGCCAGCTCTCCGGCGAGCACCGCGTTCATGGTCTTTCCCTCGACGGGGTGAACGGCCATGAGGAGGTAACCGAGGATGATGCCGCCCGCGGTCACGGCCAGGCTGACGGCCATGTACACCATGGTCCGCTTGGCGGTGGCCACGCGCGGCTCGCGCATGATGGAGAGCCCGTTGGAGACGGCCTCGATGCCGGTGTAGGTGCCGGCGCCCATGGAGTAGGCCCTCACCAGCAGGGCGGCGATGCCACCCAGGCCGATGACCCCGAGGTCACGCTGGAACCCGCCGGTCACCTCGCCCGCCACCTCGTGGACCTCTCCCAGGCGCAGCACGATGATGCCGACGATGAGCACGGCATGCGTCGCCAGGAAGAG
>DASRTX010000231.1:0-4761 GCA_035655715.1 Myxococcales bacterium
TCGGCGGCTCCTGCGCAACGCTCGCCGGCGGAGGGCCTTCTGGCGCCGTAGATGCGTGGGCTGGCCCCGGCTGCTCCTGCGACAGATCGCTGAAGGCCAGGTGCCCGAGCTCGGTGAGCAGGTAGAGCACGCGAATCGCCATCGACGGATCGTGCGCCTTGAGCAGCTCTTCTCCGGTGTGCGTGCCGTCGACCGCGGCGTACAGCCGGGCCTCCTGCGCGTTGAGCGCCAGCTCCTCCGGCTTGCCCACGCCCAGCCCGCCGGAACGGACCACCGGCATTGGCAGCCGCTTGCCCAGGCGCGCTTTCAGGATCGGAACGTCGAGCTTGCGCACGGCCTCGCTGAGCAGTGACCACCGCGAGCCGAGGGGAGAGGAGCCGGGCGGCGGCGGCACGTCCTTGACGAAACGGAACGTCCCTCGCAAGGCGTGCAGCGCGCGATCGAGCAGCGAAAGCGCGTGCTCGCCGAGCAGGCGGTGCGCGTCCGCGGGCGGCAGGAGCTGCATCTGGAAGAGGACCGCCACCACGTCCTGGCCGCTCTTGCGCGCGAACTCCTCGGCGGCCGCCGCCTTCTCCGCCGGCAACACGCCGCGCCCTTGCAGGAAGCGCGGCAGCGATTGCTCGGGATCGTCGGACGCCAGATGCTCGGGCGTACCGCGGCGGAAGGCGATGCGCAGCGCGCCACCCTTTTCCGGTTCCACCTGCAAGACGCCGTTGGCCGAGGTCAGGGCCGCCAGCCCGTAGAGCCGGACCGGCGAGGTGGACTCCAGATCTCCGGACTCCGCCAGCTCCAGAGCGGGCGCTTCCGGCACTGGCGCCGGGCGGGGCGCGGGCGCCGGAGGAGGCGGCGCAGGGTCAGGCGCCGCGGGCTCTTGCTGCGGCGCCACCACTGGTGTCCGCTCCAGGCCGAAGGCCTCTGCCATGGCCTTGCTGATGCGGGGAGCAACCTGAGACGGAGGCGCGGAACCGCGCTCGATCTTCCGCGCCGGCGCGAGCAGCTCGCGCAGCTCTGGGAAATCGAGACCAGGCAGCCATTCCCGGCCGTCGATCGAGGCCTCGCATTTTTCGGTCAGCTGCCCGCGCAACCGCTCCAGCGCGGTCACCGTGAACGGGCCCCAGACCCGGCCGTGCTCGGTCCGTACCCAGTATTTCCGTTCCGCCGTCACGGGCCGAGTATACAGCGCCGTGCTAGCCTTTCCCGACTCTCGCCACCACCCATGCCCACCCGCCGCCCAAACGTGACGCTGCTCTGCCGGCGCATCGCGGCGGACATGGCGCGCAAGCTGCCCGAGCTCGCGCACGTGCAGGCCAACCGCGTGCTCTTCGTCGCGGGCGAGGCGCGCAGGGCGTCGCGCGCCACCATCCGCCCTCTCGACCGCCTCCGCGTCTCGCTCAAGGGACGGCGCGCGCTCTACTGCATCACGTTGCGCCCCACCTTCTTCCGCGCGAGCACGCCGGACCAGCGGGTGGAGACGCTGCTGCACGAGCTCTTGCACATCTCCGCCCAGTTCGACGGCAAGCTGCACGACGGGCGCCGCCATGCTGCACTGCCCGGCCCCAGGTTCCGCGCGCTCTTGCGGCCGCTCCTGCGCCGGTACCTCGGGGCGGCGGATGCCGCGCTGCTCGCCGGGCTGGGGCACCACGGCGAGGTGGTGGCCCGGCAGTGGCTCGAGCGCCCCGCGGGACGCAAGGGGCGCCGCCAGCCGTACAGCGAGAAGCACCTCTTCCTGGGACCCGTCCAGATGATCACCAGGCGGCATCTGCACTCTTGACGGAGCCGCTTGACCGGAGCAGTTCTGCGCGCGAGGAAATCTCCATGAAAATCGCGGTACTGACTGGTGGAGGCGATTGCCCCGGGTTGAACGCCGTGATCCGCGCGGTGGTCCGGCGCGGCGAGCAGCAGGGGCTCGAAGTGATGGGCGTGCGCGAGGGCTGGCGTGGCCTGATGGACCCGCCGCTGCACGAGCGCCTCACCCGCGAGTTGACCTCCGGCATCCTGCACCTGGGCGGCACCATCCTGGGCACGAGCCGCACCAACCCCTTCAAGAAGCCGGGCGGACCGGAGACGGTGCAGAAGAACCTCAAGGACCTCAACGTGGGCGCGGTGGTGGCCATCGGCGGAGAGGACACACTGGGCGTCGCCACCAAGCTGCACAGCCTGGGCGTGAACGTGGTGGGCGTGCCCAAGACCATCGACAACGACCTCTCCGGTACCGATCTGACCTTTGGTTTCGACACCGCCGTGCAGATCGCCACCGACGCCATCGACCGGCTCCACTCCACCGCCGAGTCGCACAACCGAGTCATCGTCTGCGAGGTGATGGGCCGTCACGCCGGCTGGATCGCGACCTACTCCGGCATCGCCGGCGGCGCCGACGTGATCCTCATCCCCGAGAAGCCGGTGGAGATCGACAAGGTGTGCGCGCACATCTCGCGCCGGCACAAGTCGCGCGACGTGAACTTCTCCATCGTGGTGGTGGCGGAGGGCGCCAAGCTGGGCGGCGGCGAGACCAAGGTGACGGAGAAGCTGGACGAGTTCGGGCACATCCGGCTCGGCGGCATCGGCCAGCAGCTGGCCGAGCTGATCGAGAAGAAGACGGGGTTCGAGACGCGCGCAACCGTGCTCGGGCACATCCAGCGTGGCGGCACCCCCACGGCGTTCGACCGCGTGCTGGCGACGCGGTTCGGCGTGCACGCGGCGGACATGGTGGCGAAGAAGGAGTGGGGCAAGATGGCGGCGCTGCGCGGGAACGCCATCCTGTCGGTGCCGCTGGCGGAGGCCACGGCGCGGCTCAAGACCGTGGACGACCCATTCTTCTCGGTGGCGGAGGTGTTCTTCGGGTAGCGGAGGATCGCTACTTCTCGAGCAGCTTCTTCAACCCCAGAAGCATCGCCTTCCAGTTCTGCTCGGACTGCTGGCGAGCGTCGTCGCTGGCGTTCTTGTCCTGCGAGAGCGACACGTGCGTCTTCGGCCCCGCTTCCGAGAGCTCGATGGTGACGGTGTGGTGGTTCTCGGGAGTGTCGGGCAAGCCCGACAAGGGACTGTAATGGCTGTACCGCAACAGCCGCCGCGGCTCGATCTTCTGGATGGTGCCGCGATCCTCGTACGCCTTGCCTTTCCACTCGCCCTTCCAGCGGATCGGACTGCCTTCCTTCCAGTCGGACGTCACCGTCGTCCCGAACATGTACTGCTTGATCAGCTGCGGATTGACCAGCGCGTCCCACACTCTTGCCGCGGGCGCGGCGATCTCCACCGAGGCGTGCGCCACCAGGTCGTTCGCCATGGATGTCCTCCGTACAGGAGCTTAGGTCCCGGGTCCGGTGTCGTCTACCTCGTCGCTTGCGGCTGTCCGGCCAGCGCGGCGAGCGGCGCGTAGTCCGCCGTCGAGCCGTGCCCTCCGGCGAATCGCTGGGGCGTGGAAGAGAGCCGTTTCACCGCTTCCACCAGCGCCAGCTGTCCCGGATTGGCCTTGTCGCCGAGCTTGTCGCGTCCGGGGCTCCAGAGGTCCGCCACCCAGCCCAGCCGCGCGTCGGGGATGTATCCGATCAGCATGCCCTCGGCGTGCGGGTTGTCGAGCCGGAGCATCTCGACGGTGCGCTTGCCGTCGCTGAGCACTTTCTTGTCGGCGATCTCCTCCAGTTGGGCCGCGCGCGGCTTCTGCTGCAGCGCATCGCCGTCGATCTGATGGGGGGCGGCCAAGACCTTCTCGAAGTGCGGCCGGTCTCCCTGTCCGACCAGGATGGTCGCCCCTTCCGCCGCATAGGTCCTCACGCCCCCGGCGTGGTCCATGTGGTGGTGGGTCTGCACCAGGTACTTGACCGGCTTCTGCCCGTACTTCGCGCGGGCGGCATCGATGGTCCAGCGCGACTGCCACTCGCTGACCGGCGCGTCGAAGACGATCAGGTGGTCCGCCATCTCCACCACCAGCGAGTTGTGCGATCCGCCGACCACCTGCGAGATGCCGGGCGCAAGCTCCGCGAGGCGCAATCCAGGCGTCGCGTCGGGGTCGAAGCTGACCGCGTCCGAGTCGAGATAGGTGCCGATGAACTGCCGCCGGATGACCCACTGGTAGGGCACCTTCCCCGACGCCGGCGCGGGCGCGCGCGCTCGCAGGTCGGACGGCACATCGAGCTGGGCGGAGGCAATCTGTGGATTGAGCTGCACCTCGTTGTACTCGACGTGGAGGACCTCGCGGCCGTTGAGCTGGTAGGTCAAGCCGTGGGCGATCTTGACGCCCGACACGTCGCGCCAGTCGGAGAGGACCAGATCGTAGCTCGAATCGCCCTCGACGTTGTCGGCGTCGCGGGTGGAGACGCGGGAAGGCAGCCCGCTCCCGGCGTCGAAGGAGACGGTGAAGTCGATGTCGCCGGCGTGGAAGCCCACCGCCTCGCCGCGCGGCTGCAGCGAGGCGGTCGCCGACTTCATCACCTGGACCAGCCTTGGCGAGCTGCGCATGAGCTCGCGCTGGGCCGCCGCCAGCCGCATCGCCGACATCACGTGGCGGGGCGGGTTTCCCTCCAGCTCGCGCTTGGGTCGATTGGTGGTGTCGATTCCTTCGACATACCCCGCGGGCGGAGTGACCACCTCGACGAATCGGTACTCGCGCGGGCTGGGATAGACCAGCTTGCGATCCCACTCGGTGCGCGCGGCCATCTGGCTGAAGCCGCGCGTCTGGATGAAGGTCGAGTCGCCTGCCAGGCGCATCTCTCCATCCGGCTTGACCGATTGGTGCGGCTCCCAGTGCCTGGCGGTTCCCTTCAC